>CAZDYZ010001100.1:0-5076 GCA_964509525.1 uncultured Acidobacteriaceae bacterium | reverse complement strand
GACCGACTGCCCGAGACAGCGGGCTAAAGGGAAAAGTGGTCGTGATCACCGGCGCGGTGTCAGGCATTGGCCGCGCGACGGCGTTGCGGTTTGCCGAGGAAGGTGCGCGAATTGCCGCCTGGGACATCTCGGATAAGGCTGGGGCACAACTCAAGTCGGCAATCAACTGGGCGGGAGGGGAATCCCACTTCCAGATGGTGGACGTCACCCAGGCCAAAGAGGTCGAATCAGCCGCCGCGGCAGTAATGGAGAGGTGGAGTCGCATCGACGTCCTCATCAACAATGCGGGCATTGTTCGCGACGCGCAATTGGTGAAGTGGAACGGAGGCAGCCCAGAGTCGATCATGAGCGAGGACATGTGGGACGAGGTGATCGAGGTCAACCTGAAGGGCGTCTTCTTATGTACCCGCGCCGTCGTGCCCCATATGATCCAAGGCGGTGGCGGGGTCATTCTCTCTGCGGCCTCGGTGGTGGGCCTGCTCGGAAACTTCGGCCAAACTAACTACGTAGCCTCGAAGGCGGGTGTAATCGGTCTGACGCGTACCTGGGCGCGGGAACTCGGCAGGCACAAGATTCGGGTTAATGCCGTAGCTCCGGGGTTCATTGCCACTGCCATGGTCAAGGCCATGCCGGAGAAGATTTTAAACGCCATGGTGGCACGCACACCGCTGGGACGCGCCGGAACACCGGAAGACGTGGCCAACACATACTGCTGGCTTGCGTCAGACCAGGCGAGCTTCATTCATGGAGCCGTCATCTCCGTAGATGGCGGCGTGGTGATTGGAACCTGATGGAAAAAGCCGGTTCTGTGTCGCCAGCAGTACGACCGCTTGCTTCCGGGGGAAAAAAGCCGCTTTCAGATCCATTCATCAGCAGTGCCCGGAGGGATGGGGGCTTAGAGGCTGAAAACTAGGTTCCGCCGCGCCCAGTCTTCGCCTGCAGCTTCTGCAGCGCTTGGTGCGCCCGCTTGGCGTAGGGGCCATCGGGCAAGATCTTGAGGTACGCCTGGTAGTTCTCAATGGCTCCGGAAGTGTCGCCGGTCTTATTGAGCACCTCGGCCAACTTGAAAGTCGCCTCTGCATCATGGGGCTTGAACTCCAGCGCCTCGCGGTAGCGGCTAATCGCAGCGGCGTAGTTTTCCCTCTTGTAATAGAAATCGCCGACCTCAATGTCCTTCATCGCCTTCATCGGGTTCCAGGGCGTGAATTCGTCCACGCCGGTGTCCGCGAGATCGGCTTCGGGATGGGCCTTGGCATCATCGGCCGGAGGCGAGACATCAATCTGTGTCTGCTTGCTGGAGCTTTCATCGGGTGCTACTGTGTCTGAGCGCGGAGGAGCCTTGCGATTGTCAGGTGGGGGCGGGGCCGACTTGTCCACCGGGACCTGTTCCACCGGGGGCTCCTGTGCCAAGGCGACGCCTGCGAGCCCCAGGCAAACGACGACAAGCATCAAGTGCCGGCAATACACATCCATATTGTATTGAAACCGGCGATTCTTGCGGAGTACTCGGGCATGCTTTCTTTGGAGGAAGGTTCCGGGTTGCCGGGCCGACGTAATTACCTGGCAGCTCTTGTGCTATTCCTGCTGCTTCACCATGGGAGCGTGGCGCAGCAGATACGGGTTTCGCTGGAACCCGCACAAACCAGGATCGAGTGGACGCTGGGCGCAACCATGCATACGGTACACGGCACCTTCAAGCTGAAGTACGGCAGCCTAACGTTCGATCCGAAATCCGGTGGTGCGGCCGGCGAAATTGTTGTGGATGCGACCAGCGGCGAAAGCGGAAATCATGACCGCGATACCGATATGCACAACAAGGTACTGGAGAGTAAGCGTTACCCGGAGATTACGTTTCTTCCCAGACACGTGATTGGCAGCCTTGCAGAGCAGGGCAAGTCAAGCATCCAAGTGCAGGGCGTATTGCGGATCCACGGCGGCGATCACGACGTCACGCTCTCGTTGCCGGTGGAAAAAATCGGCAGCGAGATCAAGGCCAGTAGCCGTCTGACGGTGCCCTATCAGACCTGGGGCATGAAGGACCCAAGCAAGATGTTTCTTCACGTGGACAGCAAGGTGGAAGTCAGTATCTCGATCGTCGCTCATCTGACGGCAGCCGAGACAGCCCCGGCAAATTAACAACCGTTGCTTGAGGGTAGGGCTTTTGCCGTTGGCGTTGGTCGCGAGCTAGCGAATGCGGGCCAGTTCCTCGGCGTACAGCTGGTTTCCCGGAAACTCCATTACCAGGGCAGTTAGTAGCATCCGCGCAGTCTGGCGGTCCTTGTCGCGCAAAGCTGCCACAGCCAGTAGCAACCGGGCAAATGGTGCGAGGTAGTGCCCTTTGTCGGCGGTGAGTCGCAGCCACGTTATGCCTTCTTCCTTGTTGGTCAGCCCGCCGGTCATTCGCAACACCCAGCGCATGGGGCCAGGATTGCTGCCCAGCAGGTAATTTTCCACCCCAATGGCGAGGTAAGCATCGTAGCAGGTGGGATCGATCGCCAGCAGCTTCTGCGCAATGGTCCGCGATGTCTTCATATAGCTGAGACTGGCAAGATTCCGTTTCTCGATCATCGCTGCGTAGTCACCCCGGAGTCCATTCGCCAGAACCTGAGCAAACAGTGCGTTCCGGTCTTGCGGGCTGTGCGTCAGGATCTTGCTGGCCAGATCTGTGCTACTCGCCAACTGATTCTCGAAGTCGACTTTTAGCGCTGGATCAGGAGTGAGCTTGCCGCGGTTATCGAACTTGTGATCGTCGGTAAACAGGTCGGATTGCAGAACGTGCAGCCGGTCGAACTCGGAAAACAGATCGGCGGCTGCGTTCGACACGGGCCCCATGGGATCTTCGGGATTTGCCCTCTGATAGGCGGTAAAGGTGGCGTGCGCACCAGGAAAATCCAGATTGTACATTTGCTGGAAACCGCGAATGAGGTCAGGTGGCTGCGCAGAGTCGTTTGCATAGCACGGCAGACTGGCTCCCAGCAGCGCCAACACAGCAACAGCCAACATCGGGCAGCTCAGACTATGTGAAAGCGACTGTGACGTCACGCCATCCTCTACAGGCTCTGAGATGTTGATTCGGCAAAAGGACAGAAGATGCCAGAATTTGCTGCCTCCATGGTGGCTCTGCCAGCGGGAGATAGCGCTCCGTCTTCATCGGATCTGCTTGGTGCCCGCCCCAAGGTTGGGAATCACAGCGGCTTGGGTCATTCGTCACAGCGGTGGCGGTCGTTAAGGCCAGATCATACCAGAAGTGGCTTGCTTCTTATCCTGGAACCATCGCTGCAGGTTGCGCAGGAAGGAGTATTCTTGAGGCACCGCATCACCGAACGCGTACGAACCCCTCATCCTGGTGCTGAGCATTCGCATGTCAGAAAGGATCCCTTCAATCCCGCCATGCTGGCCAGCATTATCGAGAACTTTACCGGTGAGCGGCTGACTGCCCCAGTAGAACATGGGCCGGAATATCATGCTTGGAAGAAGGTGGCTACTATGCCGGATGTGGGCGAGGATAATGCATTCTCCTGGGGAGACGCACTTTTTCTTTATCTCGAGCGCGAGGGGCAGCCGCTCAATATCGCCTCGGTCAGCGTGTTCGAAGGCGAGATCGCGCTGCGGGATTGCCGGGCATACATCAGGTCGAAACTTCCACTGATTCCGCGCTACCGTCAGCACGTTGTTTTCCCTCCTCTGGATCTTGGCCTGCCCCGCTGGGAGTACGATCAACACTTCGACATCCGAAACCACGTTCACGAGGTAAAGCTCAAGCACGGAACTGAGCGGGAACTAAAGGCGCTGGCTGGCAAGATCGTAAGCGCCAGGCTGGACCGGGAGCGGCCCCTATGGGACTTCACCCTGACAAAACTGAAAGGGGGCCGCACGGGAATCGTAGCTCGCATTCATCACTGCCTGGCGGACGGGATTGCTGGCGTGGGAGTGATGAATGTCATCATGGATACCACCCCAACACCGCCCCCGATGCCGCGCAAGACACGCAAGATCGAAACCAAGGGAGCGCCCACCGATGCCGCCGCAAGCTTCCTGGAAGGGCTGGCAAAATCGTACCGGTCGCTGGTCAACGGCGCGCTCACTCTGCAATCAGGACTGCTGAACCTGGCCCAGCAGGCAATGGCGAATCCCACAACTCCTCCTGGGGAGATGATTAGTGTGCTGTCGGAGCTGGCTGTACCTGCGGAGCGTTTGCCCTTCAACGCCATCTGCCGTGGCCCTCAAAAATTCGCCTGGACCGAGGTTCCCCTGGCCGACATCAAGACGATCAAGAACACCTGCGGGGGAACGGTAAATGATGTCATTCTTACCACGGTCACCCTGGCCTTTGGCCGCTACGCCGAGCAGCGCGGTGTCGACCTGACAGGAAAGTCGCTGCGCATTGTGATTCCAGTGAACATCCGCGGCAACGGCAACGCCGCGGAACTGGGGAACAAAATTTCCTTCGTGCCCGTGCCCCTTCCTCTGGACATACGCGATCCGCGAAAACTGTTCGATGTAGTTAGAGGGCGAGTGGAATTTCTCAAGCGGGCGCACGCCGCCGAGTTTGTGGGCCTGCTGGGCGGTTTGATGTCAACCCTCCCGAGCGCTTTCTGGGCCAATGTGGGACCGGTCGCCAGTCAGCTTCCGCTCAGCTTGTGTAACATCATCTGCACCAACGTACCCGGCCCGCAGATGCCGCTCTACCTGATGGGACATAGGATGCTGTCTTGGTATCCCTGGGTGCCGATCGGCGGCCTGATGGGCGTTAATTGCGCCGTGCTTACCTACAACGGTACCGCATATTTTGGCTTCACCGGCGATGTGCATGCCGCCCCTGACCTTGAGCGGCTGGAGAAGTTCGTGGATCTGAGCTTTGCGGACTTGCGGGCGGGCGCCAGCCAGGGGCCGGAGCGGAAGAAGCGCGAGCGGCCACATGCGAAAATTCCGCTCTCGCGGACACCTTTGGTGGCGGTGGGCAAAAAATCCCCAGCCCCAGGCAGGGCTTCGAAGCCATTAACAGCTGCTTCCGGCTCCGGGACGACGGTGGAATCCGATAAGAGGCTCGCAGCAGCCGTCAGCAATGGCGATTCC
>CAZDYZ010001099.1:0-5276 GCA_964509525.1 uncultured Acidobacteriaceae bacterium | reverse complement strand
CGCGCTTGTTTTTTCTTCCAAGTGCACACGGATCTCTTCAGAAAGATCCTCATACAAGCACTGCCTCTTGAACAGTTGAGTGATCCAATTCATGACTTCACCGGAGCCAGAACGCGGGTGATCCCTTCTAGCATGCGCTCGAAGCTTGACACCTCACGCTCCAGATGCTTCGCGCCCTTGGCCGTTAACTTGTAAGTTCGAACCCGGCGGTTCGTCGCTGAGACTCCCCATTCGGCACTCACCAACTCTTCCTTCAAGAGCCGCTGGAGAGCCGGATAGAGCGACCCTTCTTCGATCTGGAGCAGCTCATCGGAGGCCCGCTTAATGTGCTGCACGAGGGCATAGCCATGAAGCGGTTGCTGCCTGAGGGTGCGGAGGATCATCATCTCCAGTGCTCCAGGAAATAAATCTCGCCCTGTCTCCCTTTTCATCTGGCATTCCTCCGAAAGCCACAATAGTTGACACTATGTTGCTTAATACCTAGATAAAAATAGTCTTTACAAGAGTGGTTGTCAAGTGTGCCAAAAGTTACTTTATTCAGGGTCACGGGTGATCTCCCCGGGGAGACAGGCACGTCTAGGCCGGACGCCCTAACGGACAGTTGGAGATAGTTTTTGTCACATCGCTCTTGCGTCAGGCGTCACTGAGAAACAGCATATAGTGTCACGCCACCGGTAGCGCTGCCCTTCAGGGGCCGCAGCCGGTTCTGTGCTCTCAACTTCACCCCTGGGATGCCCGGGCGGGGTAGTCAAATGGCAAACAATATCACCAAAGGAATTTGGCGCCAGCCCAGGACGGGTTAGCGCGAAGCCTGTGTGATTCACGGTCCCGAAGAGTTCGGTCAGATGAAGCCTGGCGATATTCTCGTTGCCAAGACCACCACTCCAGCCTGGGCACCGCTGTTCGTCCTGGCGTCAGGCATCGTTGCGGATGTGGGTGGTCCCCTGAGTGACATTTCCATTGAGGACAGGAATACAGCATCCCTGCCGTGCTGAAGACCGGCGTGGCGACCCACCGAAATAGCACCGGCGCATCGATTCTTACCAGCTTGTTCAACGCCATCAATGTCCAATATCGTTGCTGCCATCAGATGCCTGATGGGCTCAGATCTCGACGGACCTGCCAGGTGGCATAACCATCGAACTCAGTAATGGCTTGGTGTCGGGAGGGCAGAAAGAGCGATTCACGCGCAGCTTAACTTTTGGCACGAGCAGCCGTCACCCGCATCGGGTAGAGTTCAAAACGGTTCAAGTCGGCTCGGACCGAAGGATCATTTTCGCCGAACTGTCGCGCCTCGGTCTCGTCTGCTACTTCGAGGATTCCGACACCGAACGCTCCATCAGGTGCCATTACCGGACCATAAAGAAGAAGTTTGCCTGCGGCAAACTGCTGCTGGAAATAGGCGCTGTGGTCCTCCATCAACGCCTTCTCTTCGTTGGTCATGTCCTGTGGAAAACTCGGCCGGGGCGGAATTAACTTGAGGTAGTAGTGCTGTTTATTCATAGCGACAACATCATAGTGCAAGAAATGCATCAACCAGTTCTACCAGTTTGTGAGTGGGGAATCGCAAATCCGGCCGCCTGAGTGCGCTTCCGCCTATTCTGATGCAAGACTTCCGTACACCGTCGTTCGTGTTCTAGTCGGCGAATTGCCACTATACAGGTTCTGCAGCGACAAAAGGCTTCACGAACACTTCAGCGCGGTTTGGAGCGGAGTGGAAACCTGAGTCCAGGTATGGAGGGAGTATTCTTTAAGCCCCAGTAAGGAAACTTGCTTTGCCTTATCTGCCGAGGGTGAATACCACGACCTCATCCACCAAGTCCGCAGGTCGAGAAGGCATCTTCAGCAGCAAGCCATAATCATTCACAGTGAAAATAACTGGAGTCCTGTCGCGCAGCAGATATGCACTCCGAATTGGTCGGCTGAGTTTCGGCAGCGCCAGGGTTCCCTCGTTCCAGTCGAGTACATGAGCATAGATGACGTCTCCGCGCTGCGTAGTTACGCCCCAGCTTCCTGGGGGTATCGGGCCACCGCGCGTGCCATAGATCGACTCGCCATACTTCTTGGTCCAGGCGCCGACCTCGTGCAAGCGCTCAACAAATTCCGGCTGGACTTCACCGTTCGGCATCGGCCCGACGTTTAACAGAAAATTGGCGTTGTAGCCCGCGGCTCGAACCAGGTAACGAATTAGCTCTGACGCGCTTTTGAACTGGTCGTCGGTGATCTTGAATCCCCATGAAGCGTTCATGGTTTCGGCGGTCTCCAGGGGAAGATCGCTGACCGACTGCTCCGCGTTGAAGCCTGTCGTGTGCTGGCCCGGTAGATCTTTCTCGAACATCTGAAAGTCTTCCCCTGGAAACGGTGATTTGTGATGGTTTGATCCGATTAGCGCCTGTGGTTGAAGGTTATGAATCAGATTGTAGGTGCGTCCGAGCTGCCAGTCAGCATCCGGTTTGTCCCACATGCCATCGAACCAAATCCCTGCGATCAGGCCGTAATTGGTTAACAACTCCTGCAACTGTGCATTCATATAACCGAGATAAGCATTCCAATTGCCCGACTCGTTGCGGCCAGTCGAGTGTCCGGTACGGCCGCGTGGGAAATAATCCGGGTTGTGCCAGTCGAGTTGTGAGTAATAGAGGAACAGCTTGATGCCTTGTTTGTGACACTCGTCGGCAAGCTGTCGTATCACATCTTTGCCGTAGGGCGTTCGGGCCACCACATTCCAGTCGGACTGATGGGTCTCGAACATTGCGAAGCCATCATGATGTTTTGAGGTGATGGTGATGTACTTCATGCCTGCGGACTTTGCGAGCGCCACCCACTGCGCGGCATCGAATTTCGCCGGGTTGAACAGCAGAGGAAGCCTTTCATAGTCGTGAACGGAGATCGGGGTTAGCTCCATTACCCACTCACCGTTACCAAGGACGCTGTACACTCCCCAATGAATGAACATGCCGAACCTGGCATCCTGGAACTCACGGCGTGCCTGGATATTGCTCGCGGTGGGTGTGTAGCTTGTTTGGGCAGATGATGTCCCGAATGAGACCAGGGTAAGCGCCCACAGAAGTGCGATCTCTATCTTGGCGGCCTGAACCAGTACCATAGAGCGAACTAACAACCCTTAAATACGCCAGAATCTACTGGAGCATACAGAAGCTCTGTAACTTCAAGCTGGGCCTTTGTTGGCCTAAATATGAATAGTGCCATAACGACGGCGATTTATCAGCACCAAGCCGTCAAGATCGGTAGACCCGGCAGCTGTGATCGAAAAACCCCCTTATTTCCGGTACTTGGGGTACAAATGGAGGCGTTCCAATTCGCTCAAGAACTACGGACTTGGCTGGCCTCCCTCCAATTAAACACCGCAAGCATCTCACCACTCGTTGCAGGAGAAAGCAACGATGATTAGCTTTGATGTTGGTCTTAAATGCATATTGCCACTCTGTGGCACGGAGGTGGGAAGCGCAGGACGCTTAACACCCCGAGAGGTGGCGCTGCACTGAGCACTACGGCCGGATTGTTTTCCGCGGCGACCACGTCCATAATTCGCTGATCAATCTAGAAAAACGCAACACGGTAATGTTGTAGTGGTCGCATTCGTGCACTGGAGGGAGCCGCCAAGCATTAACTGCCGGGTCCTGTCAGCTAGCATTCCTAAGAATCTTGATTGGTTGAAGTCAGCGGTAAGGTGCTGCCTTAGAGCAAGCGACCGGCACACCTGACAACCTAAAGCGCCTTTCCTAAGCATTTGTTCATGTGGAGATTGAATGGCCACTATCTCTCAGCCACTACCCATGCGAGCGCGTCTGCGCCCCAAGTTGCTCCTTTTCGCCTTCATCGGCATGATGATGGCCTATGTGCTCTACCATAACGAGCGCTTTCTCATCAATCCCCTCGATCCCGTCTGGGCTCACTACCAGCCGTTCAAGTGGTGGCTGCTACCGCATGGCTTAGCGGGAGCGTGCGCCCTGCTGCTCGGTCCCATGCAGTTCTCGGACCGCCTGCGCTGGCGGCACCTTCAGCTGCACCGCGTCGTGGGATGGTTTTACGTGTCGGGCGCGATGATTCTGGCTCCGCTGGGCGCCTACATTCAGTTCTTCGAGGAACGCCTAGGTGAGCAGCGGTCCTTCACCATCGCAGCTGCAGCAGACGCGACCTTGTTGATGCTTACTACCGCCATCGCCTTGTGGTTTGTCCTGCGCCACAAGATCCAGCAGCACCGCCAATGGATGACGCGCAGCTACGCAGTTGCCCTCGTCTTCCTGGAGGTGCGCCTCATTGGCGGGCTCACGGGTTTGGACCAAAATATCAAAGCCACCGAAACCATCGTGTGGACATGCTTGATCTTCGCCGTTCCTCTGGCCGACATCGTCCTCCATTGGCAGGATTTCCGCCGCAGCAAGCCAGCGGCGACAAAGCAGCGGGCAGCGGCAGGGTAAGCGGCAATTCCACGTGCAGCTACTTGGCTCTCGCGGCGTGGCCGGGCCAGGTGAACGATAGACACATCGAGCTTCAGTTCACCGCAGTTTTTCGCCAGCTTCCCGAGGGCTACGCTTGTTCCCCAACGCAGGTCGCACGTCGCTCTGATTCGCTGTTTGATAAGTGGCTAACCACGATAACGATGGTGTACGGATGAGTTACGGGGCAGGGCACCTTTTTCCCTCCACATGTCGTTGACGAGGACAGCTATTGGCCCGGGAAAACACAGTCAGGTTAACCGATCGGTAAACACCGTGGATCACCAATCGGTAAACGGCGTGCGTCGGAGGGGCGTGCGTAAGAGCTCGTGAGAGTCGAAGCGGCATGCGAAACACGAGGAGCTGGCGCTGAGCGGAGAGGGGCGAGTCGGCGGAAGGGGTTGCGGCGAACGAGCGATAGCTGGGGCCGTAGGCGTGAATTCGGGTTGTTTCCGGAGATAGGACATTTTTGGCATAGTGAAGCTGAAATCGCCAAACCAATTCTCGTCCTGATATTGTGTGGTCGGAAAGTAACCTTTTTACTTTGGTGCCGATGAAAAAGCACCATTAGCGACGCAGAGTCATTGCTTCACGAACTTGAGTGAGCAGAAGCGACCCTCCACGCGCGTGCCGGTCCCCGTCGAATCCCCAAAATGCGCCTCGATGTTGTACCCGTACTCCGTGCCCACTCGCGTATCCTTTCCGACCACGTATTCCTTCGAACCGGTGCGACCTTTGGCATAGAGCGAACTGTTGCCGTCGGGAGAGATCGTCCCGTCAATTTGCAGCGAGCCGGGTTCCCCCTCAACGCCATGC
>CAZDYZ010001098.1:0-3146 GCA_964509525.1 uncultured Acidobacteriaceae bacterium | reverse complement strand
TGGGCGCGCCCGCGAGTGGTTTCAGAGGGGACTGCCTTTGGCCAGAACAGTGGACAAGCGTCTTGCCCTCGATATCGAACTGTTCAGCCGCGGCGGGCAGGAGATCCTGAATGCCATCGAACGCCAGGGCCACGACGTGCTGAAACGGCGGCCGTTCCTCTCGAAGCCGCGCAAGCTATGGCTGGTGGCGCGCTCGGCTTTAGGAATGCTGCTGTGAGTGAACACCCGCTGCAGTTGCGGGCTGCGTATTCGGTCTGTCGGCACATCGCGCGTTCGGCCGCCAAGAACTTCTACTACGGCTTCCTGGTCCTTCCCAAACACAAGCGCAATGCAATCTCCGCCGTCTACGCATTTATGCGCCGCGCCGATGACATCTCCGATGATCCATTGGTTCCGGCGCAACAACGCCGCGAGAAACTGGACGAGTGGATGAATGGTCTGCGGCGCGTTGCCGCCGGCGAGCGAACCGACGATCCGATCTTGTTTGCCCTGGCTGATTCACAGAAACGCTACAGCATCCCGCTCGAACTGCTGGAGAAACTGGTGAAGGGAACTGCGATGGATGTGCCGCAGCAGAGCGTCACAAAATCCGGTGAGACCGTTCCTCAGCTGCAGTACGAAACCTTCGAGCAGCTTTACGATTACTGCTATCACGTTGCTTCGGTTGTGGGTTTGATCTGCATTCGCATTTTTGGCTACCGCGATCCTCGCGCGGAAAAGCTGGCAGAGCAAACCGGGGTCGCGTTTCAGCTTACTAATATCATTCGCGATGTGCAGGAAGATGCCAACCTGGGACGTGTGTATTTGCCACGCGAGGACTTCGCGCGCTTCGGGCTCAACGTACAGGCGCTGACGAATGGGTCGGCGCCGACATCCTTACGTCCGGTGCTGGAATTTGAAGCGTTGCGGGCACGCGGCTTCTATCGTGCAGCCGAAGATCTGTTGCCGCTCATCGATGAGGACAGCCGGCCCGCGTTGTCGACTCTGGTTGAAATCTATCGGCGTCTGCTGGAGCGCATTGTTGCGAGCAATTATGACGTCTTTTCCGGAAAGGTAAGGCTTCCTACCGCTGAGAAGCTTAGCGTGCTCATCCAGGCATTTTGGCACCGCCTGACATGACCGTCGAACGGCAGAACTCGCAGCGCGTGGCGGTCGCTATCATTGGTGGCGGGCTCGCCGGTCTTTCCGCCGGAAGCGTACTGGCCGATGCAGGATACAGGGTTGAGTTGTTTGAGCGCCGCCCTTATCTGGGCGGACGCGCATCGTCGTATGAGCTACCGGGCACGGGCGAGATTGTAGACAACTGCCAGCACGTATTGCTCGGCTGCTGCACTAACCTGATCGACTTCTATGGCCGACTCGACGTGCAGCCACAGATCCGATGGTACGACGAGATCACGTTTATTCTTCCCGGGGGACGGTCATCCACCCTGCGTGCTGGTGCCCTTCCGCCACCCTTTCATGCGGCTAGGTCGTTTTTCGGCTCAGCCGTGCTCGACCTGAAGGACAAGCTGGCGATCGCGTCCGCGATGATGGCTTTAGTGCCTGCACTTCCCAGGGATGAGGGGGAGAATTTCCTCTTGTGGCTGTCTCGGCACGGTCAGACGCAAAGGGCGATCGATCGATTCTGGGCGCCGGTGCTGATCAGTGCGCTAAACGACGATCTGAATCGCGTTTCGATTCGCTATGCCGCGCAGGTTTTTCGTGAGTCGTTCCTGAAGTCGGCCGAGGGCGGGCGTATGGGGGTACCAGCGGTTCCCCTCTCACAACTCTACGGAACAGCGGCGGGCTACATCGAAGCCCGTGGTGGCAAGGTCCATCTGCGAGCGGCAGCGGATTCGATTCGCGCCGATACCGACGGGGTTTGGATCTCGGTTGGCGGAGAAAATGTGCGCGCCGACTACGTTGTGCTGGCGACGCCCTTCTCTGGGGTAGGGAAGCTGCTTCCGCAAGTGCCAGAGATGGAAGGGCTACGAAATGATTTGCGCCATTTGGAATCTTCTCCTATCACCGGAATTCATTTGTGGTTCGACCGCGAGATCACCCCGCTGGAACATGCCGTGCTGCTGGAGCGCACCATTCAATGGATGTTCCACAAATCGAAGATTCTCGCTACCCGCAAGGAAGCTGCGCAAAACGGTAGCTATGTGGAGCTGGTTGTCAGCTCATCGAAAACCCTGGTTGACAAGCCGCGGGCAGAGATCATCGAGCTGGCGGTCAGGGAACTGGGGGAATTTTTCCCTATCGTTCGCCAGGCGAAGCTGATGAAAGCTACTGTCATCAAGGAAGTGCATGCAACCTTTTCGCCGCTCCCCGGCGGCGATGTGTTTCGCCCGGCGCACGATAGCCCGTGGCCTCGACTGTTTCTTGCCGGCGATTGGACGGCTACCGGATGGCCATCGACCATGGAAGGAGCGGTGCGCAGCGGCTACGGGGCGGCAGAAGCTCTGAGCGGCCGGCGGTTCCGTGTGCCTGATCTGCCTGCGAAAGGGTTGATGCGACTGTTTGACAACCAGCATGCTTAAGCTTAAAGGGGGTCGTTAGTTGGTTTACCACACCTTGCACACCTTGTCCGCCGGCTTCACCATCGGCTGGCCGGGCTTGCAGGAAAACGCGGTGCCAAACTCCGGCATGTTCACCACCACACCATTGATGCGGTACTTGGCTGGGGAATGCGGATCTGTAATTGCACGGGCCCGCAGATCCTCGGGACGCTCGTTTTGGCAGGCCCATTGAGCAAAACCGACAAAGAAGCGCTGGTCTGGCGTTAACCCATCGTGGTTGGTAAGCTGCTTGTCGCGATCAGCCTGCTTCCAGGCGATGTAGGCGAGAATGGTTCCGCCCAAGTCGGCGACATCTTCGCCTTCCGTCAGCTTTGAGTTGATGTGGATGTCGTCCACGATGATGTACTGTCCATACTGGTCCACAACGCAGTTCGCGTGCTTCACAAACTGCTCTGCATCCTGCGTGGTCCACCAATCCTTGAGGTTACCTTTGGCGTCAAACTGGCGTCCTTCATCATCAAAGCCGTGCGTCAGTTCATGTCCGATGGTTGATCCGGTGTTCCCGTAGTTGGGGGCGTCATCCATCTTCGCGTCATACAGTGGCGGCTGAAGAACGCCGGCGGGGAAGTTGATATCGTTCAT
>CAZDYZ010001097.1:0-2142 GCA_964509525.1 uncultured Acidobacteriaceae bacterium | reverse complement strand
GACTCGATTGGCATCGTCGGAGCGTTAAGCCGGGTTTACGTCAGCATCGGCGAATTCAGCCAGCAGTGGCTAGAAGACCACAATGCGATTGTGGGAGGCAAGCCACAACGGCCCTTTAGCGTGTCCAAGGCGCAGGTTAATTCTGTGTATTTTCAGGCGACCGCCGAGCGCGTCCCGAACCTAGCACAGTTCATGATGAAGATGAACGGTCCTCGTCTGGCAGACGCGCCCGGAGGAAAAGCATTTCTGACCCAGAATAAGAACCTGGCGCAACGCGGCAAGATCGTCTTCGCAGAAAATTGCGCCAAGTGCCATTCCAGCAAACAGCCACCGAAAGACTCGGTTAAGACGCAGCAGGAATATCTTGACTGGATGCGTCTGGAAGTTCAGAAACCTGACTTCCTTGAAAATAACTTTCTGTCCACTGAGGAGCGCATTCCGGTTGACGTGGTGCAAACCAATGCAGCACGTGCTCTTGCGACCAATGCCATGCGCGGGCATGTCTGGGACAATTTCTCGTCTGACACTTACAAAACCTTGCCGTCGGTGGGCGACATCGAAGTGCAGCAGCCGTTCGATGGTTCGACTGACGAGTTCCACGTGCCAGGCGGCGGACCCGGCTACTACCGCGTGCCGTCACTAATCGCCATTTGGGCGACTGCGCCGTTGCTACACAACAACGCAATCGGTACTTACACGGGCGATCCGTCGGTTGCTGGCCGGATGAAGGTGTTTGACGATGCCATAACCAAGTTGCTATGGCCGGAGAAGCGACTCGGCTTTGGCTCCATTGTTAGGACCACGGCGGACAGTTACATCCAGATTCCTGCATCGTATTTGCCACAAGAATGGCGGTCCCTTGCGCACGATGGGTTCCTGCGCATCGGGCCGATTCCGGCAGGAACACCCCTCGATCTGCTGGCCAACGCCGATCTCGATCTGTCGAGCGAAGGTAAAGCCCTTGATCGCGTCAAGCTAATCACAAAACTACAGAACGATCTCATCAAGATTCCGCTGAATAACCTGGACGCCGAGGGATCGCGGCAAGTATGGAAAAATCTCGCTCCGGACCTGCTGCAGATCAGCAAATGTCCAGACTTCGTGCAAGATCGTGGACATTACTTTGGCACCAAGCTTTCGGACTGGGACAAACGGGCGCTGATCGAGTACATCAAGATGTTCTGATATGGCGATATCCCTCTTCGCTCCTCCTTCAACTCCTGCAGTTGTTCACGCTGACCAGCACTTCAGAGTCATATGGATTGTCATCCTGCGGGACGTGAAGTGAGGATCACAATGGTGCTCATCGGCACCGACGGCGTGGAATTCGTCGCCTGTAAGCTCCAGAAAAGACTGGAGCCGACCGCGCCAGGATCGGTGAACGGACTGAAATGATCGGGTGTTACGATGGAGCCGACGATCGGATTTGAACCGATGACCTGTCGATTACGAATCGACTGCTCTACCAACTGAGCTACGTCGGCCTCTCCCGATTGTAGCTGTCTGTCGACGTTACCGTAAAGGAACACCGGGCGCTGTTTTCCACTATTCGCAGCCGATTTCCACTTGCGCCGGAGGTAATATCCGCCTGATAATTTAATCAGCTCTGCGAGCGACCTTGAGCGTACATGAATCGATACAGTCGAGCGGATGTTCTTCGCTTCCTGCACATCACCGCCAATCAATTGGCCGGCTGGCAACGCGCTGGGCTTGTTCCTGTTTCCGATGCTTTCACCTGGTACGATCTGCTCCAGCTAATGAAGGTTCGCGATCTTCGCGCCAAACGGGTGCGGCCGGCAGTTATTCGCGAATCACTCCAGGCTATGCAAAAGCAGGTAGCGGGCATGGAAAACCCGTTGCTAGAGGCGAGTGCCTACAATGTGGGATCACGTGTGGCATTCCGTCACGAGGGCCACTCCCTGGAGCCGATCGCCGGGCAGTTCCTAATGGATTTCGCTCCCGTGGGTACCGTGGTTTCGACCAATAAAGTAAGCCCGATTGCGAAGTTTGAAACTGCATCCGAGCTTTTCATTCACGGTGTTGCCCTCGAAGAGCATCCCAGTACCCACGACGATGCGATTCGCGCCTACCTGCAGGTGCTGGAACTTGAGCCCAATCACGCCTCCGCCCACATCAATCTGG
>CAZDYZ010001096.1:0-1829 GCA_964509525.1 uncultured Acidobacteriaceae bacterium | reverse complement strand
AGCGGATCGAGTTCTTGGAGAAGAAGGTACAGACCAAAGATGAGGTCCTGGCGGAGCTGATGGCAGAGCACATCGCGCTAAAAAAAACACTTGGGGAAGTCTAACCGGCAACTGGGTAGCGCCTGAGGTGCGCGACCAAGTGGTGGATTTTGTCCGGCGCTGGTCGCAGAGTACCGAGATCGACGTCGGACGATTCCTTGCTTGGCTAGGGGTGGCGGCCAGCAAGTTCTATGACTGGCGGCAACGCTACGGTTGCGTCAACGAACACAACGGTTGGATCCCCCGCGATTTCTGGTTGGAACCGTGGGAGAAGGAAGCCATTATCGACTTCCATTTCAAGAATCCCTTGGAAGGCTACCGGCGATTGACCTACATGATGCTGGATGCCGATGTGGTGGCGGTGAGTGCGACCAGTGTGTGGCGCGTGCTCAAACAAGCCGGACTGTTGTCGCGCTGGCCAAGCAAAGCCTCCCGCAAGGGGAACGGTTTTGAGCAACCCCCTCAGCCGCATCAACACTGGCATATCGATGTTTCCTACATCAATGTGTCGGGCACGTTCTACTACTTGTGTAGTGTGCTGGATGGCTATAGTCGCTTCTTGGTGCATTGGGACCTACGGGAATCCATGACCGAAGCCGACATTGAGATCCTGTTGGAAAGGGCCAAGGAGAAGTACCCGGAAGCCCGACCGCGGATCATCTCCGATAACGGACCGCAGTTTATCGCGCGTGATTTCAAGGAGTTCATTCGCATCTCGGGGATGACGCATGTGCGTACTTCCCCGTTTTACCCGCAATCCAAGGACTACGCTTCACACTGCACCTCCTTGATACGTTACGATACGACCTTGGTTAGTTAGGGCTCGCTGGGATAGCTTAATGCCCTGTGCTTTCCTCGGCGGATTCTCGCCCGGTGGTTCGTACAGGCAATCGTTCTTGTCGTTATAAGGGTGGCCACGAATCAATCCGTGGCGGTTCCATGTTGTGACCTGTTGTCGGCAGATTCCAAGCAATGCGGCCATTTCCTCGACGGTCAACATGCCCGCCTTCCGCAATCGATCATAGCGCGGCATAAGCGAGTAACTCCGCTGGATACGAGCGATGAATCGAGAGGTAAACGTCTTACCCTCGCCGGAACGTAAGCCGCGCTCGTTCAGTATGGCGGCAATCTGTGGGTAGGTGTGCTGATCGAGCAGCTTATCGATCTCCTGCACCACCTCAGGACTCGTTTGTCGCTGCTGCCACGAGTTCCAGGGAAGCGGCAAGGTCAGAGTTTTTGAAGCTCCGCCCTTGAAACGAATGTGCAGCATAATTTGTTCGCCGCGAAGCAAGGTAATGTCTTCCAGCAACAGACGGATCATCCGTTTACGCTCGCGATCGGGCGTGTTTGGATCACGCCACAGTGCAGGAAAGTCGGTGGCCAGGGCAAGAATCGCAGCCCGCTGTGGTTCGCTCAGGACTTTTCGGTCTTGTTCGCGCTGACGTTCGCGTTCTTGCTGCGTTTCGCTGAGAGTGCGCAGTTTGCTGTTCCACTCGGCTTCGAGTGAGTCGGCAACCAATCGGTTGTCGGGATCGACCCGCATGTAACGGCGACGCGCCAGGTCCGCTTCATATTGCGCTCGCTCCACCTGTTTCTGACGGAGCCGGTCGGCCTCCTCGATGCGAGACTGTAGTTCCTGCTGGACGCTCAGTGCAACCTCGAGCGCCACTGGACTCACTGCTTCCACGAGCAGTTCGCCGATGACTTGATCGATACCCGCCCCAGGAACCCGCTGACACAGGGGCTTGGCATGCTCGATTCCATCGCGCTGGCACACGTATTCTGGCCAT
>CAZDYZ010001095.1:0-3726 GCA_964509525.1 uncultured Acidobacteriaceae bacterium | reverse complement strand
AAGTCGCGCTGCGGGCAATAGCGATTCGAAAAGCGATTGAGCAAACCCGTGCCGAGCTGCCGAAGAACGCGCCGCAACCGCGCGTCAGCATCGTCTACGCATTTCCGCTCTCGATCGCGCCTGCGCCAGTACGCAAAGACTTCGAGAACATCGCCCGCATGGCTGCCCGCAATAAGACGGTCGGCGACCTGCACTTCTTCCAGGGACCGGGTTACATTGGCCTCGACGCCAGCACCACGATTGATGACGCGACCATCCGCCAGCGTGGCGAACAAGCGATTCGCGCTAATCTCCACCGTTCCGAAATTCACCCGGACGCCTGGGAGCCGGCCGTCATTCGCAATCCGGCGGATACAGAAGCCAAGCTGGCAGAAGTAGCTGGTGCAAAGTATTCATATCGGGACCTTGACGATTACACCGATCTGCTCCAGCGAACGCTGCAAGGGGTTCCTGAAACTTCCAAGGTCTCGCGCTCCGGCGTCCTGGCGGAGCAAATTTACCTCGATTACTCGCAGCTGCGCCTGGCACAGTACGGATACGATCCATCGAAACTCAAGAATGTTCTCGGCGCGCAGAACATCACCCTGCCCGCGGGTGAGCTTGAAGTCGGGCCCACGAATCTGGTCATCAACCCTTCCGGGTTGTTTGGTTCGGCACAGGACATAGGCGACGTCATCATCGGTGTATCGTCCTCCAATAGTCCAGTCTACTTGCGCGATCTGGTGGACATCTCGCGGGGCTATCAGAGTCCACCAACTTACCTCAACTACCTTACTTGGCGTGACGCGGGTGGAAAATGGGTTCGCAGCCGCGCCGTCACTCTCGCGGTTTACATGCGCGATGGCCAGCAGATTGACCTTTTCGGTCGTCATGTTGCGGAGAAGCTGGAGAGCGTCAAGCACTACTTGCCTGACGACCTGCTCATGGTGCACACCTCGGATCAGCCTGTTCAGGTGAAGGAGCAGATCGATTTGTTTATGGATGCGCTGTACGAAGCTATTGCCCTGGTGGTGATTGTTTCGCTGATTGGCTTTTGGGAGTGGCGTTCAGCGGTGCTGATGGCGATTTCCATTCCGATCACGCTGGCCATGACATTCGGCTTCATTTACGTGCTCGGAATCGACATCCAGCAAGTCTCGGTTGCCTCTCTGATCATCGCACTGGGATTGCTGGTGGATGATCCCGTGGTGGCCGGCGATTCCATCAAGCGAATGCTGGCCGAGGGTCAGCCGCGCATTGTAGCCCCCTGGCTCGGTCCCACAAGGATCGCGACCGCCATCCTGTACGCCACCATCACCAACATCGTCGCCTATCTTCCCTTCCTGCTGGTTACCGGCAACACTGGCGAGTTTCTCTACAGTCTGCCCATCGTGATGACGTGTGCGCTGGTGGCTTCGCGTCTGGCATCGATGACCTTCGTCCCGCTGCTGGGCTACTACATTCTGCGTCCTGACAAGAAACCGGAAGCGCCAATCGAGATACGTCGCAGCAAAGGTTTTTCCGGCCACTATGCACGAGTAGCCAAGTTTGCCATCGAGCATCGCTGGAAGGTGACCCTTGGCTCCCTCGCGTTCTTGCTGCTGGGTGGCTTCTTCTTCACTCAATTGAAAACGTCGTTTTTCCCCGACGACGTGCAGTATTGGTCTTATGCCGACGTATGGCTCCCGAATGACGCCAACTTTGACGCGACCAATCAGGCCGCACAACAGGTTGAGCAGATCATTCGGCAGCAGGCGGTGGAATGGGGCAAGCAGCATCCTGACAAGAACGGCAAACCGACCCAGATCCTCCGTTTTGTGACCACGTGGGTTGGCGGCGGTAGTCCCCGCTTCTGGTTCTCCCTGTCGCCGCAGGCCCAACAGCTAAACTACGCGGAGGTGCTGGTCGAGCTTGACAACAAGGACATCACGCCTGCCTTCGTCGATCAGGTCCAGCCGGTGCTGTCCGCCACCCTCCCGGGTGTGCGGGTTGACTACCGCCAGCTTCAGACCAATCCGGTGAACTATCCGGTGGAAATTCGGGTCATCAGCGATGCTGACGTTGGAACTGCGGGCAGCGCCAAGGACATCCAGACGATGAGGCACATCGCGGCGCAGGTGATTGATATCCTGCAGTCGGCCCCAGCCGCAGTCCGGGTACGGAATGAGTGGCAGTCGGAAAATGCACAGGTCAGCCTGGTCGTCAATCCCGATCGCGCCAACCTTGCCGGCATCAGCAACATGGACGTGGCCAATTCCGCGACCAGTGCTATGAGCGGGACTCCTGTGACCGCGCTTCAGGAGGGCGACAAGAACATTCCCGTTGTAGCACGTCTCAAAATGGACGAACGGGCGCGGCTCTCTGACATTCAGAATCTGTACGTGTACTCGCAATCGGCTGGTACCAAGATTCCCCTGGTGCAGATTTCCGATATCAAGAACAGCATGGCGACAGACCGCGTTATCCGCCTTGATCATTTCCGCACCATGTCAATTTATGCCTTTCCAGCGCCGGGCCATCTGGCGTCGGAGATTACCAACGTCGCGATACCCAAGCTGAGAAACCTGGGAACAAGCTTGCCGCCGGGCTATCGTTTGACCATAGGCGGCGAATACGACAAGCAGAAAACCGGCTTCCAAAACCTGGCCATCGTGCTGATGATTTCGGTCTCGGCGATTTACCTGGCTCTACTTTTCCAGTTCAACAACGCGGTCAAGCCGCTGCTGGTTTTCGCGACCGCGCCCTACGGTGTCGCCGGCGCCATCGCTGCCCTTTGGGTCATGAACACTTCGTTTGGATTCATGGCTTTTCTGGGGATCGCCAGTCTCATCGGTGTCATCGTCAGCCATGTCATCGTGCTCTTCGACTTCATCGAGGAACGGCACGCCATGGGGGAGTCCTTCGAAGAGGCGGTCATCGATGCCGGGATCATTCGTCTGCGCCCTGTGATGATCACGGTGGGAGCGACTGTGCTGGCGCTGTTCCCTTTGGCGGTGCACGGAGGCCCCCTCTGGCAACCGCTCTGCTACGCACAGATTGGTGGACTGACCGTCGCCACCTTCATTACCCTGTTGATGGTTCCGGTGCTGTACTCCATTTTTGTTCTGGACTTGGAAATCCTCACTTGGGATACCAAGGAGGAGAAACCTGCGGGCGCTGTCGTAGTGCCCCCGGGTTCGTCCACAGCGCCCGCAACGTAGAGGATTCGCTTGGGCAGATTCGATATAGACACGGAGGTGAGGAAAAACTATGCAGAAGAAACTGGCAACGGGAATTCTCATCCTCACGGCGATGCTGACGGTCAAAGCCTTCCCTCAAATGGCTTCCGGCGGTGCAGGCCCTGCAGAGCTGCAAGAGAAACTGGCAGCTCTGAAGCAGGCTGCGGCACAAAATAAGCAGCGTCTGCAGCAGTACCAATGGGTTGAAACCACGCAAGTCACCTACAAGGGGGAAGCGAAACCGGCAAAGCAGAACCTGTGCCGCTACGGTCCCAACGGGCAGATTCAGAAGGTGCCCATCGGCGAGCCGCAGCAACCGCAGGATAGTGGCCGGCGTGGCAGGTTGAAGCAGCACGTCGTCGAGAAAAAGACGGAGGAACTCGAGGATTACATGCAACAGGTGAAGTCGGTCATCAGCCTGTATATTCCTCCTGATCCGCAGCGCATGCAGAAGGCCTTCCAGGCGCACAATGTTTCGATCGTCCCCGGCGGCGGAGTGGCCCAGTTGGTGTTCAAGAATTACGCGCAG
>CAZDYZ010001094.1:0-4179 GCA_964509525.1 uncultured Acidobacteriaceae bacterium | reverse complement strand
GCAGGTCTGGACGCCCACTATCAGGTAGGTGCGCAGGAACCAGAATGTAGGTCGATCAGTTTCCCTGCCGTGACCCACTGCGATTCACTAACTTTCGGCAACTCCCGCCACGTTGTGCTGCCATCTGGTAAGAGCAGAAATGTCCGATCTAGCGTGCCAAGGAGCTACACTTATTGCAAAGGCTCGTCACGGGACAGGCAGGTATGAGCTTCATCAACTGCTACGAGGATGCAAGCCGTGCCCGCGCATACGCATCGCTCGAATTCGCGAACACGTATTATCTCGCCTACCGTGATCTACCATTCATTATTTCCGAGCATATCGCGGGCACAAGAGCACTTGATTTCGGCTGTGGCACAGGCAGGTCATCCCGCTTCCTAGAAGACCTTGGGTTCAACGTGATTGGCGTCGATGTCTCGGAGGACATGCTGCGGATCGCCCGTGCCATCGATCCCTTCGGCGACTACCGCCTTGTCCCGGGCGACAACCTGAGCGAGTTTGGCGTTAGGACTTTTGATCTCGTGCTTTCAGCGTTCACCTTCGATAACATTCCTGCGACGACGAAGGTCAGAATCCTTAGCGACCTTGAACAGCTGCTGACGCCGAAAGGGGTCATTGTGAATCTGGTTTCATCTCCTGAGATATACATTCACGAATGGGCGTCTTTCACCACGAAGGACTTCCCGGAGAACTCAGCCGCTCGGAGCGGTGATATGGTGCGCATTATCGTCACAGACTGTCAGGACAGACGACCAGTCGAGGACATTCTTTGCACGGACGAGGCTTATCGAATGGTCTATCGAGAGGCCGGACTGGAAACTATTCAGATGTACAAACCACTTGCAAAGGGCGATGAACCCTATGAATGGGTGAACGAGATGAGTATAGCGCCATGGGTGATTTATGTTTTGAAGCGGGCTGTGTGAAAAGCCTGCGTCCGAGCACCTCGGTGATTTTGGTCGGTGGCTTGCTCGGAATCGTCGCCGAGCGACAGAGGTGTGGCTAGTCCTTTACAAGAAAACTTCGAGTAGGCAGACCGTCGCCTACAAGCACGCCTTGCAGGTGGCCATGTGGGATGGATGGATCGACAGCTGTGTAAAGGCATGGATGCGGAGAGACTTACCGTGCGGTTCGCCGCCCGTAAGCGGGAAGCCCTGGAGTGGACGGAATCTCAAGCTCGAGGCGCTGCTGGAAGGCAGAAGAATGACCAAGGCTGGAACAGCTATGCTTCTCCCCAAACTGCGACGAGAGGCAAGCAGCCCTTGGCAGTGTGCCCCCAGACACAACTCACCTGGTTCGATCCTTTGCTGCCTTGACCTTCGGTTCTGCGCTCTCAATACTTCCGCCTCAGCTTGGAGCCAATCGTTCAGGCTGGTACACGGACACCGCAACTTGGCTTCGGGACCGAAGCTACCATGTCTTCCGCCAGTGGTTCGATTACGTTGATCTTTGCGATGAGCCCCTGAATCCGCATTAAGCTGGCGATTCCGTTCCAACACCTGACATCCCTCGCTAGTGTGACGATCTACTTTTTGTGGCGATGAGTTCCATATTGGAACTGCGTCCTTGTCCAGTTGAGTGCCGTTCTCTAGCCGCCAGATAAAAGCGGATAATTGTTAATAGCACCAGGTAATTGGAGAGCAGGTGTTCGCAACTCAGCGTGCTTCTCGAATCCGGAGTGCAGGGAGGTATATATGTCGCGCTGCAGAATTCTCAGCGTGTCATTCGACACTGTTGTTTCGAGACACCGAAGTGAAGCGTTAACAACCGCCGGATATGACGTGGTAGCAACGACTGACGTGAAGGAAGCATCGCAGTTGCTCGACGAAGAGGAGTTCGATCTTCTCCTGATTGGCCATCGGTTTACAGCGCAGCAAAAACGAGACCTGACCTTACTCGCCAAGAAACGACAGCCACTGCCAGTCCTGCTAGTGTGCGGCGCTTCGACAGAGCCTGCTCTCGCTGTGGAGGGTAGAGTCTACGCCTTGCAAGGAATGGAAGGCGTGCTAGCCGAGGTCGCCAAGTTGTTGCCACTCACGAGGGCCGCCTGACTTGAAGACTGGCTTCTGCCTCGGGTGAGATTGTGACGCGCCACGGCACGTCATCTTATGAAATATGCGTCAGGCATTTCGTGAGGTTGAACATACTGCTGATCGAGCCTTTACGGTCCGCGGCCGAGAATTGCGTGATCTATTCATGCATGCGGCTCAGGCCGTTTTGGGGCTGCGGTCTCGTACTGCCCAGACGCTGCAACCGGTCAAGCGCGAGGTAGAGGTCACCGGCACAGACCGCGAGACGCTTCTCGTGAACTGGCTGAACGAACTGTTATTTCTCAGCGAGCGTTTCCAGGAACGCTACGAGCGCTTCGAGATTCTTGATTTGACGGACGAACATGTTCGCGCCAGATTGGGCGGCACCCTAGCACCTACAGTGCTATCGGTGAAAGCAGTCACGTTCCATAACCTGGCAATCAGACGTGAGGGCGCGGAGTGGGTCGCCACGGTAGTAGTTGACGTTTAGCAGGGCTCGCTCAATGAGAATGACTCCAATGAGGACGTTATGCCTGCGTACGACCTTCATGAGGTAGGCGAGAATGTGTGGGAGATCCCGGCCACCTTCCGGCCGGACATGCGTGTCCCGGCTCGCTTGTATGCGGATTACGACCTGCTGCAAAAAGCTTCCGCGGACCAGTCCCTAGAACAACTGATCAATACGACGACCTTGCCAGGAATCGTGGAACACGCTCTCGCCATGCCCGACATTCACCAGGGATACGGCTTTCCAATCGGCGGAATTGTTGCTACCGCACTGCCGCGTGGGGTAATTTCGCCAGGCGGGGTGGGTTATGACATCAACTGCGGGGTACGACTCCTGGCTTCCGGCTTGACGGTGGATCAGATCCAGCCTTACCTGGAGGAACTGGCCACATCCTTGTACAAGAATTGTCCCAGTGGAGTTGGTGCGCGAGGTGACATTCGGCTGAAGGATTCCGAATTCGACCGCGTCCTGCGAACAGGTTCGGAATGGGGACTGGAGCAAGGCTATGCGCGCCGCGAAGACGTCGAATTCACGGAAGAAGGCGGAAGGATCGACGACTCAGATCCGACATGGGTTTCGGCACGCGCAAGGGACCGCGGACGCAATCAAATCGGGACGCTTGGCGCTGGCAATCACTTTATCGAAGTAGACATGGTCGCAGAGATTTTCCATCCGGTGTGCTCCGAGGCCCTCGGGCTGTTTCAGGATCAGGTGGTGGTGCAGATCCACTGCGGCTCGCGGGGCTTGGGTCATCAGGTCTGCCAGGATTTCGTGAGCCAGTATCAGAGCTATGTACAGCAACACAAGATCGAGTTGCCCGACCGGGAGCTGGTGTTTGCTCCCTTAGATTCTCCCGAAGGGCAGGAATATTTTTGTGCGATGGCGTGCGCCGCCAACTTTGCGTTTGCCAACCGGCAGGTGCTCACCCACAAGATTCGCAGAAGTTTCGAGCAAGTGCTTGCGGGGAGACTGACCGATTTTGATCTCAAGCAGGTATACGACGTTGCCCACAACATGGCTAAGCTGGAAGATCACACCGTGCAAGGCTGTACCCTTAAGCTCTGTGTGCATCGCAAGGGCGCCACAAGAGCATTTGGCCCGGGGACGCCTGGGCTGCCTGTGGCATTTCGAGATATTGGCCAACCCGTACTCATCCCTGGCTCAATGGGTACAGGGTCGTTCGTTTTGCTTGGAACCAAGAAGTCGATGGAGCAGACCTTTGGTTCAACGTGTCACGGCGCGGGGCGCCTGCTCAGCCGCATGAAGGCCAAGAAGATGATACGTGGCGAACAACTCCGGACAAGGTTGCGCGAACGAGGCATCTTGGTGCGTAGCGCGTCAATGGCGGATCTGGCTGAGGAAGCTCCCGAAGCCTACAAGGACATCAATCGGGTTGTCGACGTCGTCGCGCAAGCCGGTATCGCGAAAAAGGTAGCGCGGCTTCAACCGATTGCCGTGATCAAGGGCTAGATACGTGAGGTCAATCTCACATTCCAGCGGCAGCGTAAACGCCCCTTAGGGGCGTGGTTTCGACGTGCAATTCGCAGCAAGTTGGGCTGTCACCGGATCAACACGAGCTTGGTCGGCGAGCGCTTTTTCGTCTCGTCCAGCAGTATCCATATCCGTCGACATCATCATTTA
>CAZDYZ010001093.1:0-18542 GCA_964509525.1 uncultured Acidobacteriaceae bacterium | reverse complement strand
CCTTGAATTCCGGGAAGGTCGAGCGCACGAACCTTTCACACCGGTCAAATAGTATTCCCGTCAAAATCGACAGAGCCTTCAGCCCGCAAAAATCGCGTAGCAGCGCCGTGAATTCATTCACCCTGACATACAGTTCGCGGTAGGTAACGGCTACAGTCGCTTCGGTTTCCGGCTCGGGCACATAGAGGAGCGCTGCTTTGTTCTTGTACTTGTCGAGGTGCCGGTCCACGCAGTTGTAGCAGGCGTTGATCTTGCCACCTACGAACCACTTCCAGAACGGCGGGTCGCTGGTGTCGAGCGTGGTGTGCCAGTACTGGTCCCAGCTCAACATATCGGCGTACTCTCGGAAGCACTCCGGAAAATTTTTCTCACTGAAGCGTTCGTTGATGTCAGGATCGGTCACATTTGCCTGGCCGATAAATTTTGCCGAAGGGTAATAGTATTCTTCTTCCCGCCAGTGGACCGCGATCTGAGCCGCGGTTGTCTCGACCACTGTATTTTGCTTCTCAAGAGTTCGAGCCATACGAATCACTCCTTTGAGTTTTGTTTTTTGCGTTTAATACTTTACTGCATTGGCTGCCTGATGTAATTGCTTTCTCGCCCGTCCCTGAATTCATACAGCTAGGCTTATACGGTCCCGGCCCGCCATGGTACGGGCCGTAAGTCTACTCCTGCCAGGTTCACTTCCCTTTCTGACCCGCGGGTACCGGCTGGTTTTCTAATGCCGCCCGCATTTGGTGCCAAGCGTGCCGGGCTTCCTCGACCGAGCCCTCGTCTTCGATAGTCGTGATGTCCCCCGGGTTCTTCTCCTGGGTGACGGCCTTCAGCACGCGCCGCATAATCTTGCCGCTGCGCGTCTTGGGCAGCATGTCCACGAAGTTCAATTCGCCGATGACAGCCACCGGCCCCAGTTCGCGTCGCACCTGGTCGAGCAACTCCTGCTTCAGCCTTTCCGACGGAATGTGTCCTTGCTTGAGCACGACAAACGCGGAGATCACTTCGCCGCGCAGCTCGTCGGGCCGGCCAATCACACCCGATTCTGCCACCGCGGGATGGCCGAGCAGCGCCGTCTCCACTTCGATGGTGCCGATGCGGTGCCCAGCAATCTTGATGATCTCATCGGCGCGGCCGGCAAACCAAACATAACCGTCTTGATCGATTTGCGCCGAATCGCCGGTGTAATAGACGCCCGGAATAATCTGCCAATAATCGCGGCCGTAGCGCTCTTTTTCCCCCCACAACTCGGGAGTCAATCCAGGGAATGGCCGCTTGACTACCATGATGCCCTTTTCGTTGGGGCCGCAGGGTGTCCCGTCCATTAACACAACCTCGGCTTCGATGCCCGGCATGGGTATGGTCGCCGATCCCGGCTTAATGGGCAACATTCCAAGGCCATAGGGGTTCCCGAATACCGGACCGCTGGTTTCCGTCTGCCACATGTGATCGATGACGGGAATTTTGTCCTTGAAGATCTTCTTCTGCAGCCATTCCCAGGCAGGCGCATTCAAAACTTCGCCGGCGCAAAACACCCGTTCCAGATACTTGTAATCGACGGCGCCAAATGGCCCCTCGCCATAACGCATTAGCAGACGGACTGCCGTTGGCGAAGTGAAGATGCCAGTAACCCGATATTCCTCCATTAGCGTCTTCCATGCGCCTTCCGGAGTGGGGTGGTCGAGGGCGCCTTCATAAGCGATCGTGGTTGCGCCCACCACCAGCGGCGCATAAACGATGTAGCTATGACCGACGATCCATCCAATGTCGGAGGTTGACCACCAAACATCGGTCGGCTTCAAGGCAAAGAGCCACTGCCCCATGGCATGTATGTGGACCTGATAGCCCCCATGGGTGTGAATGGCCAGCTTTGGGGTCGCGGTGGTGCCGGAAGTGGCGAGGATGAACGCCGCCTCATTGGCCTCCATAGCAACGTAGTGGCCGCTTTCTCCCGCACCGTGTTCGAGAAACTCCTCCCACAGCAAGTCGCGTCCGGGACGCATGGGAGTTTCCCCAGCAGTGCGCTTGAGAACGACGACGTGCTCAACCTTGTCACCCGTATTCTGCAACGCCTCATCGACGATTTCCTTCAGCCGGGTGTCTTTGCCTTTGCGATAAGTAACGTCCGCGGTGAACACCAATCGCGAGCCGCTGGCCTGAATGCGATCGCCCAGCGCTTTGGCGCCAAACCCCGCGAAAACCACAGAGTGAATCGCACCAATGCGTACCGTCGCCAGCATCAGAATGATGGCTTCCGGAGAGGTGGGCATGTAGATGGTGAGGCGCTCGCCTTTCTTGATGCCCATGCCTCGCAGCGCTTTTGCGACCTTCTGCACCTCGTGTAATAGATGGGCGTAGGTGTAAACCCGGCGTTCCCCCCGCTCATTCAGGTAAATCAAAGCCGTGTGTCCGCCCCAGCCACGCTTTACGTGATGATCGAGTGCGTTGTAAGCCAGGTTGGTCTGCGCGCCGACATACCATTTGAAGGTAGGGGGAGTCCATTCCAGCACCTTCTGCCACTTATGGAACCACGGCAACTGCTCCGCAGCGCGTTCCCACAAACCTTCCGGATCTTCCTTTCCTTCTGTGATCCACTTTTGCGTTACCGGACTGATCAGGACGTGCGTGGCAGTATGAGCAGTGGACGGCTCATCAGACCCCGTCGTTAGGTCCTGGACCGCCGGTGACTTCGTTGCGGTAGCCATATAAGGGCACTCCTTTCGAACCGATATTTCATGCCTTTGTTAAGCTAGGATTCCCTAAAAAAATAGGCCGGAGGGTTGCGCCGTCCGGGCACGAATTCATGCATGCTTGGGCCGGCGTGCCAGCAACTCAGCCACTAACGCCACCGCCGCCAGAATGCCTGCGGTATAGAACGCCAACTCATAATTGTGATACTTGTCATACATCGTGCCGCCGATCTTGGCGCCAAAGTAGCCCGCCACTCCCCACGCGGTGAACAGCATGCCGTAGTTGATGCCGGCGTTCTTCGTTCCCCAGAAGTCCGCAGTGGTAGAAGCATTGACAGAGAGCTGCGTGCCATAGCACCAGTACACAATGAAGACCACGACGTACAGTAGCGCCACGTTGCCACCAACAAGGTAGAGCACCGGCATTGCGATCATCGAAACACCGATCATCAGTCGCAAGACATTTAATCTGCCAAGCGTGTCCGACATCCATCCTGACAAAATGCGGCCGGACGCATTGCCGATGGCTCCCACGAATATCGTCATCGTCTGGAGCGCTTCGCTGGAAATCTTCACGCTCTTGGCAAACGGCACCAGTTGGCTGATGACCATCAAGCCGGCCAGGGTGCCCAAGGCATAGGCAACCCACATTAAGTAAAACGTCGGCGTCCGCAACACCTCGCCCGGAGTAAATTCCTGCGTAGTAGCTGCAGCCTTGGCGGTAGCTGGAGCAGGAGTCCATCCTGCAGGCTTATATCCGGCCGGAGGATTCTTGAGCAGAAATGCTCCGACCACGGTCATGACTAGGAAAATGACGCCCAAAATCTGAAATGTCGTGTGCACCCCATAGGCCGGGATCAGCTTTAAATTCGCCAGCGGCCCGAAGAGCGCAGATCCCGCGCCATATCCGCCCACCGCCAGGCCCACAGCCAAACCTCGTTTGTCAGGGAACCACTTTGCCATGACCGGTATAGGCGTGGAATATCCAAAGCCATTCCCCAAGCCACCGATCACTCCGAAGCATACGTACAGCCACATCAGGCTGCTGGTGTAGCTGCATAAGAAGAAACCCAGGCTAACCAGCACCCCTCCGGTTAGCGAGACCCAGAACGGCCCGAATTTGTCCTGCAGCCGGCCCGCCACAATAAAGGTAAGTGCGAAAACCACTACCGCAATGCCAAACACGGCGGAGGTCTGCGCTCGTTTCCAACCGAACTCTTTCTCGAGCGGCGCAACAAAAATGCTCCAGGCATACAGTGTGCCCAGAGCAATGTTCATTAGCAGCCCACCGATAACCCGCCACCAACGGCTTAGCCCGACGCTGCCAACCTCGATCGAGTCGATCTTTTCTGCTGCTATGGCCATCTCATCTCTCCCTTCTCACGGAGCCACCGAAGTTACCTTCCGTCTTGTGTTGTGAGGAGTCCGTTGCCGTTGTTTGTCAAGCCAACAGCCACGAACCCAACCCTTCCCGCGACGCCAGCAATGCTCTCTTGCCATCGTTCATCCTCTGTAGAATCGCGGCTTTCCACCCTTCTCCTGCGCCAGAGTCGCAAACATTTAACGCTTCACCACGTGCACTTTCAACGAAAAACTTCAAAGGGCCCTGGGACTGCCGATCCACCCTCGACTTCTTCCTTCTACAAGGCCCCCTGGCCTGATCTGGGCAGGATCAGACGGCATAACCATCGGCGGGAAGCGATGTGGGGTAGAGGAGAGTGGCCGAACTTCTTCAGACTGCCTGTGCGCGTTCGCAAGCTGAACCTTGGAATCCGAGCCTCCCGATCGTGAATTTGGTTCGTCGATCAGGTCCGACAGGCTGAAGCTATAGACCTTCGCCTCCCGCCGCATTGAGCCGTTGTGGGCCGGATTGTCCTTCGCGGGACGCACGGAGGTCTGTGACTCGGGATACCCCTGCCTGTGATATGTGTCACTCCCTCGCCAATATCGGCACGCTGACCCGTTCTTGCCTGCGACTAAAGGGGCATCCCCTGGGGGGTCCCGATAGGCGAAATTCCGCTTGCTGCACTCACTTGAGGTGTTAGCATATTAGGTAATCCTGGGAGGAATGCGTGGGTGCACCTTACGGCTTTGAGCTGGTAGAAAATTGCCTCATCTGCAAACTACGTACCGACAGTTTTTTTTGCTCTCTTCCCAAAGCGTCTCTTGAGGCTTTCGACCATATCAAGTACACAGCTTCGTATCCCGCCGGTGCTGTGCTCTTCGTGGAAGGCCAATCACCACGTGGAATTTACATGCTGTGCAAAGGCCGGGTAAAGCTCTCCACTACCTCTGCAGAAGGCAAGACTCTCATCTTAAAGATCGCGCAGCCGGGAGAAGTTTTGGGCATGCACGCAACCGTTTCCGGGACACCCTATGAGATCACGGCCGAGACTGGTCAGCCTTGCCAACTGAATTTCGTCAAGCGCGACGACTTCTTGAACTTCCTGCAGAAACACGGTGATGCCTGCTTGAAGGCCGCGCAACATTTAAGTAAGGATTGCCAGACTGCCTACCAGCAGATTCGCAGCCTTGGCCTGTCACATTCGGCACCAGAGCGCTTGGCGCGGTTGTTGCTGGAGTGGACTTCGGCCACTCCGGAGCAGGCTGAGCCAAAGGTCAAGCTGGCGCTCACCCACGAAGAGATCGCCCAGATTATTGGCACCTCGCGGGAGACTGTCACGCGCGTGCTTGCTGACTTCCGCAAACGGCAGATCGCCGTGCTCAAAGGATCGACTCTGACCGTCCGAAATAAAGCTGTCTTGGAGAGGCTCGTAGGCGCATAGCTCGCAGGGTGAGATCTGCCTTCTTTCGCAAAGACAATTCAAGATAACTTGATCTATCTCATCCCCCTGCGGCCCGCTCCGTCAGCTCGACTTCGCCGATCTGCTGCAAATACCTGAAGGTACGCATAGCCTCATCCTCATCCAGCAAGCTGATGGCGAAGCCAACGTGAACAATCACGTAGTCCCCAATCGTAGCCTCGGGTACGTAGGCAAGGCTCACATCTCTCACAACTCCACCGAAGCTCACCCGCGCATTACGCGCGAAATCCTCGCCCTGGATGCTCAGGATTTTTCCGGGAATAGCCAAGCACATGCGTGTGTCTCCTCGATATCAGGTTATGCAGAGCTGTCACATCTGTCTGTGACGAGCGACCGTGCACAATGTTCGTCGCGAGCCGAGCAGTTTCTCCCCGGGGGGCTGCGTCCTTAAGTAGTGTAGGAGTGCGTTACTCCTGCAGGCACACACGCTCACGATCGCCGTCTCTTTCCCCGAAGCCCCGCTGGGTTTTCGTGAGTGCGTTCGCGGAAACGCATGTTCATCCCGCTGGCGAGTGAAACAGCTCCCTCACCAAACCGATCTCGCAGCCGGTCGGCGGCAGACAAGACCTGGTTCCACTTCGCATGCGGCAGTTCGCCCAGGAGGTTGAGCTGTTGACTTTCCCTTTCAAAATGTGACGCGTTAACTCCCAAGAGCCGTACCGCTTCGCCGTTCCAGTTCGTGCGGAAGAGTTCGCGAATGGTCAGCAAGATCTCGGAATCTACGGAACTGGGCCGCTCCAAGGTACGCGCCCGCGTGAGCGTACGGAAGTCGGCATAGCGCAGCTTTAGTTGCAAAGTGCGGGCGTCTAGCTCCTGCTCCCGCAATCGCCTGCAAACCATTTCGCACAATCGAGCGAGCATCGCCTCTAGTCGTTGACGATCGGCCGTGTCGTAAGCAAACGTGTGCTCGTGACTGATGGAGCGCGGACCAACATCTTCGCCAACATCCGCATCGAACCACCCGCCAGCATCGAGTCCATGCGCCTTGCCCGAAAGCGCCAATCCCAGCGCACCAAAGTTTTCCTCCAGCCATCGTTCATCCCGTTCCGCCAGATCGCCAACTTTGTGGATGCCTTGTTCTTGCAGCCTTTTCTCCATTACCTTTCCAACCCCTGGAATTTTGCGTGCATCGAGCGGGGCAAGAAACTCTGCCTCGGCACCCGGCACGACCCACAGCACTCCATTTGGCTTGGCTTGGTCAGAACAAATTTTGGCGATCAGCCGCGACGTGCCAATTCCGATTGAGCAATTCAGCTGCGTATCCGCTCGCATGGTGGTGTGCAGCGTGTCTGCCGCGCGCATGGGAGGACCATGAAGGCGCTCCGTGCCTGTCATGTCAAGGTAAGCCTCGTCGATGGACACCATTTCCAGTTTGGGCGTGAAGCGGTTCAACACCTCAAAAACTCTGGCAGAGTACTCGCGATAGCGCTGAGGGTGCCCATCAACGAAGATGGCGTGCGGACACTTCTTGGCCGCAGTACGCAGCGGCATCGCCGAGTGTACGCCGAACTTCCGCGCTGCGTAGGAAGCAGCAGCCACCACGCCCCGTTCGTCGGGCTTTCCGCCTACGACTACTGCCTTACCTTTCAGCGACGGGTCGAACAACTCTTCCACCGAGACGAAGAAGGCGTCCATATCGACGTGAAAAATTGTGCGCAGCGCAGCCGGCATGCTAATCGCCATTCTATTGCACAGATGTGTGAACAGATCAATGCCAGTCGCGTTGGGAACGATTCACTTCGATAGGTCGGCAATGCGCAAGTGTTTTCGACGAGTAATGACAAGGGCTTAGAGAGCGGGCTGGGAAAGTTTCTTGGCAGAATATAATTTTTCACCGCCACATGTTCCACTTGAGGTGAGCGCATTGTCGATTCCGAAATACTGGCTCTTCTTGCTGTTGCTCTGCCCGCATCTGCTATTAGCTGCCGATCCCCGCAAGGCTGGCAATCCAAACGAGATCGCCTTCATGACGGACTTTGGACTGCTGGACGACTCTGTCGCTATCTGCAAGCAGATCATGTACAACATCGACCCGACTGTCAGAGTTCTCGACATTAGCCATGCGGTTACGCCCTTCTCCATCCTGGACGGCGCCCGCCTCCTTGACGGGATGAGTGGTTACGTTCCAAAGGGCACGGTCTTCGTGGTTGTGATTGACCCAGGAGTAGGCACATCGCGCAAGGCGATTGTCGCCAAATCGAAGAGGGGCAATTACTACGTGCTTCCTGACAACGGTCTGCTGACCTATGTGCAGAACAATGACGGCATCGAAGCGGTCCGCGTCATTACCAACCCCAAATGGATGATCCAGAGTACCGTCTCGTCTACTTTTCACGGCCGGGACGTCTTTTCGCCAGTAGGTGCGCATCTGGCACGCGGCGAGGACTGGACAACGGTTGGCCCGGAAATGCTCGTCAACCAACTAGTTCGCCTCAAGCTTATACGACCTGGCATCTTCAATGGCGTGCTAAGAGCCCTGGTGCTCGGCACGGACGGGCCGTTCGGCAACCTCATCACCAATGTCAGCAGCGAGGAATTCGCCAAACTGGGTTACCAGTATGGCGACACTGTCCACCTCACTCTGGGGACAACAGAATTGGATATGCCATTCGTTAAGACCTTCGGTGATGTCCCCATTGGCAGCCCACTGGCATTCATCGATTCCCGTGGTCGGTTGAGTTTCTCCCTCAACCAAACGAATTTTGCAAAGACCTACAACATCAATCCGCCAGTGGACTTTGCCATTCCAGAAAAAAAGTAAGGGATCGCCATTTAGTCTGGGTCCCCGCTAAGTATTCCCTTTCCTGCTAGCGGTCACCTTCGGTGCCAATCTTGAAGAGGCTCAATCACTTTGCCGGTTTTTCCCAGAGAACACTCTCCCCAACCGTGCTCAGCTGGGATGGGCCAGTCTGATCCACCCTACGGCAGCAGTTGCACTATCTGTGCCAGGAAAAACGGCTACGGTAACGCGCCCGGGCCAGTCGGGCCTGGCAGCTCTCTGCAGCGGTCAACGCATAAGTGGGCTTGAATTATCGGCTACGATGGCGTAATCATTGCCGTCGGCATCGAATTGTTTTGCAGAGGTGACGTATGGGCCACACGACAGCTATTCCGGCACGCAGCTTTGGATTCTTCCTCAACGGCGACTGGATCACGCATGGTCGTGATGCGGTGGTCACTTCACCCTACGACCACAGCGTGGTCGCCGTGATCTGCGAGGCGAACCGCGACGATGTCGAAGTCGCTATCCAGTCAGCAGAGCGGTCCTTTGGCATCACGCGCAAGTTGCCCTCGTACCAACGTGCCGGAATTCTCCGCAAGATCACAGCCGGAATATCGGCCCGCCGCGAGGAATTTGCTCGCACCATCTGCCAGGAAGCTGGAAAGCCGATCAAGGCGGCGCGCATCGAAGTGGAAAGAGCGATCAACACCTTCCAGATTGCTGCCGAAGAAAGCACACGGATTTATGGGGAGTACATCCCGCTCGACACCCTGGAGTCTACAGCCGGACGGTGGGGTTTGGTAAGGCGGTTCCCACTGGGTCCGATATTCGCCATTACGCCCTTCAATTTCCCGCTGAACCTGGTAGCTCATAAGGTAGCGCCCGCGATTGCCGCGGGTTGCCCTCTCATCCTGAAACCAGCGCCGCAGACGCCAGTGTCATCGCTGCTGCTGGCCGAGATTGTGCACGAATCCGGATGGCCCGAAGGTGCGTTTGCGGTCATGCCGCTGTCCAACGAAAATGCTGCGCTGCTGGTCGCCGACGGCCGGATCAAGTTGTTGAGCTTCACCGGCAGTGCGGCGGTGGGATGGCTGCTAAAGTCTCGCGCCGGCAAGAAGCGGGTTACGCTGGAACTTGGAGGCAATGCCGGGGTAATCGTGCATAGTGATGCTGACCTGACTTATGCGGCACAGCGCTGCGTAGCTGGTGGATTTTCCTACGCTGGGCAAACCTGCATTTCCGTGCAGCGCATACTGGTACACCGTCCCGCGTTCGAGCAACTCACCGACTTTCTGGTGCGAGGTGTTCTACAGCTGAAGATCGGCGATCCGATGGACGAGAGCACCGATGTTCCACCTCTCATCCGTGAGCAGGATGCAATTCGGGTTACTGAGTGGATTGAGGAAGCGGTCAAAGGCGGGGCTAAACTTTTGTGCGGAGGTCGGCGAAATGGCTCTGTCGTTGAACCTGCGGTAGTCACGGCAACCACGCCAGACATGAGAGTGAACTGTGAAGAAGTCTTTGCTCCGGTAGTGACGGTGGAGCCCTATGACGAGTTTCGCGAAGCCGTTCGCCAGGTCAACGATTCGGCCTACGGACTCCAGGCCGGAGTATTCACTCGCGATTCCGTGCTCATCCAAACGGCATTTGAGGAGCTCGAAGTTGGTGGGGTTATTGTCGGTGACGTCCCCACCTTCCGCGTGGACCAGATGCCGTACGGAGGGGTGAAGGATTCAGGTTTGGGTCGCGAAGGCCTGCGCTATTCCATTGAGGAAATGACGGAGCGCAAATTGCTGGTTATGGCCCTGCACTGAATACTGTGGTTATAGAGTCGCGGCTTGGGTGGAAACAGGAGCACCATTAGATCATCATGGCCGGGTGGGAACGGGCTCCAGTGGGGTCAGTTCAAGCTCGTAGGCAGACTTGCTACGGTTTTGCTGCACCACAATCGCTCAAGGTTGGCTGCCGCCGGCACTACCCAGCCCGCTCATCTCGGTGGGCTCGTTTGCTTCCGACCAGCTTGCCGCTCCACCTGAACGGTCGCCGTATTTCTCGAACACCAAAACGTGCAACACCGGTTGCCGCTCTTCGATAGGATCTACCATCCCGGATTCTTTTAGCGGAAGCAAATAACTCGTGATCCAGGCGTACTGTTCAGGAGTCAGGCCCCGCCGGGATAAGTCAAAGCTCACGCCTGCCAAGTGGGTCGACGCGGTGTCGCCCAGTTCCGGCGCTGCGAAGCGGTTATAGCGGCGCAGCCTGTGTTGCTGTTCCATGGTGCGCACCAAGGAGTTGACCTGCAATGGAGTGTGGAATTGCTCGTAAAACGCCTGGCTGAAGTCCTGCAGGAAGTCGCGGGTCCAGGGTCGACAATACCGCCGGTTGTCGGCCAGATCGCTGGCGAGCTTCAGGGCATCGGTCTCGTTGACGGGAACCAGTTCCTGCGAAAGTTCGCGTTGGATTAAGTCCACCTCATTTGTGACCCGAAACACTTGTGAACGGTCCAGCTCCTGGTTCTGCTGCACAAGGAGTTCGTGGGAACCGGGAAATATCGGGGTCCATCTGCTTATCCGCCAATGGAAGCGGGAGGAAGCCACTGGGGGATGATGAGCGGTTTTGCGTGTCTTAGTCGTGGTGTGGGTAACCGCGTCTGCTGGCGAGCATAACAGCGACAAGCCTGTACACAGCAATACCGCATAACCCAACCTGCGCTGCCACGGACGCAGCGCGCATTCTGGCTCAATCCTGCTAGAAAACCAGAAGGTCGGCAATGACGAAAGTCGAATAACCATCGTTGGTTTGGTACAGGTCCGGTCCATTACACCACAAAAGCGGCCCCAGGCAAAAGCCGGGCCTGGGGCGACCCCCATGCTGCACGACACCGAAATATCCGCATTCGGAACGGTTCCCTTTTGAATTTTCGCAACGATTCCTGTTTCTGAAGGACTTTCTGTGGGACCGCACCCTATGTTGTTCTCTCCTCATCGCACTCGCCAGTCAAAAACCCGTCGCACCGAGTTTCCCTGTCCCAATGTTGGCTCACAGAAGGGACCAGTGCCCCAGGCTCTTACCGGCGTTTACGACCAAACTCCTACGAGCACACATACCTTGGAGGGCATGGATAGCGGGAATGCGCCATTACTCGGTGTAGTGTAAGACCCGCGACCACTACGTTGGACTGAAAGGTGTGTACGTCAAACGACGTTCTCGGACAATCCACGATAGATCATTTCCGTAATGGTGCAATCATCCGTCAGCGGCGTCTCACCGCGAAACTCGTTGACCGCTCGCTCGATGGCCGCAAAGCCTCTCTCGCAGCAGCCTTCCAAACGCTCGGTTCCGAAGAATTCACCATCGGCATTTTCGGCCTCGGTCACACCGTCGGTGACAATCAGCAACCGGTCTCCTGGTTTCATTTGGAGGCGCGAGGTCTGGAACTCGACGCCAGGGACCAGCCCTACTGGCAGATTACCCTCTTCAAGTTTGCTGACCGTGTCTCCGGAAACCAAAAGCGGAGGCACGTGTCCGCAGTTAATCAGCTCCAGTTCACCTATTCCCAACAGACGGGCAATGACCAGTGTGGCGTATTTTTGGCCTCCGACCTTTTCGCAGAGGAAACGGTTTACTGCCGCAATCATCTCTGGCAGGGCTGAGTCACGGGCCAACTGCGAATACAGCATACCCTGCAAAATGGAGGCCACCACTGCCGCCGAAACTCCCTTGCCGGAAACGTCGGCAACGATCAGAGACAAGCCATTCGTGGTGTAAACCAGATCAAAGAAGTCTCCCCCAATATCCTTGCAGGCGTAGCTAAGGGCATTAACTTTGGCGTAGGGCACGTCGGGGACGGTTACGGTCATCAAACGCTGCTGAATCTCAGCAGCAATTGCCAATTCCTGACGATAGCGCTTGGCCGCATCCTCCGCCTGCACCAGTGCGGCGTTCTCAACCAGCGCGGCCGCGCCGTTGGCTATCGTGCGCAGGATGTCGTGGCTCACCGAGGAAAGCTTGCCTGACAGGAAATGGGCGTCGAGATACAACACGCCCTGGACGTTAGCTTCACCCGGCTTGGCTTCTTCTTTTGTCTTGTCGTGAATGACGGTCTTGCGCAGCGGAATGCAAATTACGCTATGCAGATTATGCGCAACTACACTCTCGCGCCCAGCCAGCTTGCCGGTGTCGTCTGTGTCGGTAACCAGGAATTCCGATGCGCTCTTGGCTGCGTCTCGCAGCACCGACCGCGAGATGGTGCTGTCGTCGTCAATGCGATCCCCGCTCTTGTCTCGCCCGGCTGCCAATTGCAGTTCTCCGTCCTGCTGGCGCAGGAAGACGAATCCTCTTTCAGCGTGAGTCAGCCGCAGTGCCGCCTCGAGCAATGTATGCAAGACGTCGTCCAACACTCCGCTAGTGTTGAGCTTGCGTGCTGCTTCGAGGAAAACATTCAGCATCTCGAGATCAGAGCCAGCCCCACTGGCAGGTTTCCAGGTGGAGAACTGGCTCAGGAACTGCTGTGCCGCGCTGGACGGAGAGCGGTCAGGACTAAACAGCACATATGCGGCGCCCTGCACGCCGAATTCAACGCGATCGTTGCGGGCCAGCTTGCGGCGGTTGACACGTTCGCCATTCAGGAAGGTACCGTGACGGCTGCCCTGGTCCACGATGTAAGTGCCATCCGTCTCGCGAACAAACTGGGCGTGCTCGCGGGAGACGCGAGGATCACCCATGACCAGGTCGCGGTCGGCTCTGCGACCGATGGTGAACGGATAATGGTCGAGCACGAGCGTGCGACGGTCGGCCCCTTCCACCACCACCAGCACCAGAGGATCGCTGGTGGAAGAGGGCTCGACCTTGCGCACCCACATACCTGTCGTACTCATTTAGGAATGTCTCCTTCTCAAGACCGGATCTGTCCGTCGCAGGACTGAGTTTAGTCTAACCGCGGATGCCGTATCCACTGTTGTTCGGTCTTGCCCTGCAAGAAAACATGTCCCCAGACCGATCACAGTGGCTCAAGCAAAATCACCCGTCAAGCGTTGGACGTCATTCGTCGTACACTGACTGTCGCCGACCTGATCTCTCCTGCACCGCGTATTTCGGGCGACCACGACGGAGCAGCACAGCGAAGTTCCGCGGGCATCTGGTTCTAGAACTTCACGTAGGAGAGAAACAAAACGATAGCAAATGCCACAACTCCAAAGCACGACATCGTTACTGTCAAAATCATTAGAATCCGTAAACGCTGCAAATCAGACGCGATGGATCTTTGGCTTTCATTGAAAGACAGAACCCAGTGCTGCTGCAACTCCTGCAAAGACGAGAGCTTTGTGTTGAGCTCTGCAATCGTCATGGTCAATCGCTTCTCCCATTGGCCACCATCTTTGAGGTCAGCAGCGGCTTGATTAACGCATGTAACACTGCCCACGAACGGAACCTGATCTGCGCCATCCCGAATTCTAGACATCGCGGATCCCACTCTGTTTTTCCCCATCCGTGGTGTCAACCCAAGGCCTAATACTGCACCCGTGCTAAGCCCGCTCAGGAACATCCTTAGCGCCTTCATCGCTGTAGCCTCACTGAATGGAAAGGTTACATCAGGCCCCACCATGATGAGGAAGCTTCCTCGATGTTGAACCAGAGCACGGCTAAGGATCTGCTTCCCCCGGATTGCTCCCCGAAACCAGATAAAAGTCGAGATGCTGCCAGGCAAAACCGCCCACGCGCGTAATACTGCGCCTTGGCAGCCGATACTCCAGCTCAGTCTGGCTTCCGCTGGCGGCCACAACTAAATGATCGTTTGCGGGAATTTCGTTTCGTTCGTAGCTAGGTATGGGTTGATTGCGATAGAACGCTAGGCCGTATTCCACTTCACGAGGCACGTCATAGGTCGCAACCGTAGGAACCTCCCCCAGAGATGCGATCGCCGACTGCACCGGCCGCGCTGACTGCAGTGCGTCAATGATCGGCGCGGTGCCGCGCAGAAGCAGTGAGAAGACGATAACAACTGGAACCAGCGTGATGAATCGCAGGACCCGATATCCCTGGTTGCGGAGGCTCAGCCAGAGGCTCAGAATGGCAGTCAAACCCAACGCGAACGCCACCAGAATCACATTTCGCGGCAGTGTAAGCTTCAGTAATTTGAATGGAACGATGAACGATGCGACCAAGATCGCAGCCGAGAGCAGAGCGTGTAGCAGGGCTAGCCATGAGGCTGGCTTCTCCGCCGCCTGCTCGCGTCGCCGTATGAAGTCGGCCAGCAGAATTGTGCCCGCCGGTATGGCCGGCAGAATGTATCCAGGCAACTTGGATTGCGACGGCGAGAAGAAAAGGATCGGCACCAGCACCCACACCATCAGGAAAATGCGCAGGTCTTCTGTTGCGGGCGGTTGTCGTGCAGAAAATCGCCAGTCGCGAATGGCATCGATGACCGCCGTTATCACAAAGACAGTCCACGGTGCCAGAGCGAGCAAAACCACCGGCAGGTAGTAGAAAAATGGTTGATGATGGTGGTAGAGGTCGGTCGCATAGCGCGCCAGATTCTGCCGAAGAACGAAGATACGGAAGAATTCGGGATTAGCCAGCTGCACCGCGATGAACCACGGCAATGTGACGGCGAGATACAGCACAATGCCAATGGGCCATAGCGTTCGTAGCACCAGTCGCCCATCGGTCCGAAAGGCAGCAAAGATCACAATGATCAATGCCGCAAGAAAAACAGCTATGGGACCCTTAGCTAACGTTCCTAGCCCGGAGAAAAGATAGAAACCAAGCAGCCACCCCCGGCCTTGTGTAGAGTACCAGCCGTACCAGCACAGCATGGCCGCCGTAAACATTACAGTCAGCGGCATGTCGGTGGAGGCACTCCGGCCGAAGCCGATGACCATCACGCAAGCCGCAGTAATCAACGCGGCGTCGAGCTGCATGCCACGGCGAAGATGGCGTGCCCAGACGTAGATGAAAAACACCATCCCCACACAAAGGATGGCGGATGGCAGGCGCGCTGCCCAATCGGTCACACCACCAGCCCCCTTGTAGGCAAGTATCGCGCACCAGTAGTAAAGAGGAGGCTTCTCCAGCCACGGGTGACCGTACAGCACCGGAGTGACCCAGTCGTGGCGCTGCAGCATTTCTCTGGCGACCTGCGCATAGCGTGGCTCGTCAGCACCCACCAGCCCTACCAACTGTAACCCGGCGAAGAAGAAGAACCCGCAGAAAGCAATGAGAGCAAGGACGTCGATCGAACGGCGAGTGCGGTCTTCCAAACTGCGGTTCTGCTTCAATGGTTATCCGTTTGCTCGTTGTTAACTGAGGTGCGGGATGAATGAGCACCTCAATCGATATCATTTGTGCATTCTGGCGTCAGTCGTGTAGCTAATTTAAAGCTCTCATGCCAGAGTGCACCTGGCTACATGCATCGCTCAGCTGCGTCCACCATCGCGGGCAAAACTGATCAAAACGCACCTATTGCACATGGGCTTGGTATCCCCCAATGCGCAACTGCGCCAGTAGGCGTTCGGTAGCGGCTGACAGCGGTCCCTCAATTCCGCAACCGCTGGCGCACTCGTGTCCTCCCCCGCCAAATGCCGCCGCTACTGCGGCCACATTCACTGCCCCTTTGCTGCGAAGACTCACGCGAAAATGTCCGTCGGGCTGTTCTCGAAAAAACAATGCTACCTCGATGCCTTCGATCGCCAGCGCGTAATTGACCAGACCTTCGCAATCCTCTTCGCTTGACTGGCAGCATTCCATGGTGGCTCGATCCACATGCATGCAAACCAGGCTACCGTCGCGGCGAAGCGTGCTGAGCGCGCCTCCCAACAGTCGCATCTTGGAAAGGGGGTTGGAGAAGTACACATGGTGTGCGATACGCACTGGATCCGCACCGCAGCGTACAAATTCCTGCGCCAGAGCAAAAGCATGCTCCGTGGTACCGTGGAAACAAAACGAACCCGTATCGGTGAGCACAGCCGTGTACAGGCACGTAGCCATCTCTGGCGATATCCTAACCCCAACCTCGCGAGCCAAGCGGAAAACCATTTCCGCGGTAGCGCAAGCGCTAGGATCGATCCAATTTACATCCGCGAAAGGCTGCGCGGTCGTATGGTGATCGATGTTGATAAGGTAGTGGCGATCAAGACCTGGAAGGCAAGTACGCTGAACGCTGTCACATTCCAGGATAATAGCGGCCTCCGCGTCCGAAACCTGTTCGGTGGTCAGCAGCACCGACTCGCTGAATGGAAGCCGGCGGTAGACGCCGGGTACGCCATCTCTGAGGACGACGTTCGCCTGTTTTCCCATGCTACGCAGGACTTGGCAGCAGGCCAGCGCAGATCCCACTGCATCGCCATCTGGCCGCGCATGAGAGGTGAGAATAAACTTGTGCCTTTTCTCTATCTGATTCAGAACTTCGTCCAGCATCCCGGTGATCTCAAGCTCGAACCTAGCGTTTTCGTCTCTGGATTCTATGCAACAGCTCCTCAACCCTGCCGCTGTATTGCTCAGACTGATCGAGAACGAAAATGATCTCCGGCGCCTGACGCAGCCCGAGTCGGCTCACAAGTTGATGACGGATGTACCCGTCCGCCGCTCTCAATCCCTCAAGGCTTTGCTCAGCCTCTTCTTCGTCGCCCGCCGCAGAAACGAACACGCGCGCCATCCTCCCATCTTCGTCCAGCTGGACTTCGCTTACGCTTACAAGGCCAATGCGAGGATCGCCAAGCTCCCCTTCTACGAGGGCGACTATCTCCTCCCGTAACGCTTCCGCCATGCGACCACGATGATGTTTGTGTCCCCGGTTCCCCATCTTTATTTCTCGAAACTGCAAAACAAGAGAACGTTTGAGGATACGCTTAGCTGTCAACATCGTTGGTGACAACTACGGTTCTCCGGTCAAACGCTCGTCAAATTCTCCCTCACTTAAGAAATCGATAAACGAATCTGCGACTTCACCTCCGCTGTTGTTAGCTACTCGCATGGCATACCGTTCGACACTGTGCATGAGTTTTTCGAGGTAGTCGCGCGAGTCTGAAATGCTGACTACGCCAAGCGTCGTGCGTTGCCATGCATGGTTCGCGTCAATCTCGGCGACGGCAACGTTGAAGTGCGCCCGCAGTCGGTCTTTGACGCTGCGTACCACCTGACGTTTGTCTTTGAGGGATTGCGCGCCTTCAATGCGAATCTCGAGCGTGAGATACCCGATCATCCCTGTCTTGTGCTCAACGTCCAGAGAACAGCCTTCTCACATCGAGAAATGGTCTTCGGAGGACAGTTGGTTCTGTTTCTAAACGAAGGCTTCCGCCGCTACGCGCTCGGTAATGAAATCCTCGATGACGTCCCCAATCTTGATGTCGCCGTAGTTCGCGATCGAAATACCGCATTCCATGCCGTTCCGCACTTCGCTGACATCTTCCTTGAAGCGCCGCACCGAGGCGATCTTGCCCCGGAAGACGACCACGTTGTCCCGTAGCAGGCGCACTTCAGCATCACGCTTGATGACGCCGTCAGAAACATAGCAGCCGGCAACTGTTCCTACTTTTGGAACGCGGAAGGTATCGCGTACTTCGGCGCGTCCGAGATAGGTCTCTTTTATGATCGGTTCGAGCAGTCCGGTCATGGCGCGTTTGATTTCATCTTGCAACTCGTAAATGATCGAGTGCAGGCGAATGTCAACCTTTTCCTGCTCTGCCAGTTCCTGGGCCTTGCGCTCGGGCCGGACATTAAAGCCGATAATCACGGCGTTCGAGGCAGAGGCTAATAACACATCGGTTTCGGTGATAGCACCCACACCACTAAGCAGAATGTTGATTTTTACCCTGTCGTTCGACAGCCTGGTCAGCAAATCGCTCAGCACTTCTACCGAGCCTTGCACATCGCCCTTTAGAATGATGGAAAGCTCTTTCTGCCCCGCGGACTTCAACTGTTCTGCCAGGCCTTCAAGCGACACGCGCGAACTCTTCGCCAGTTGCGCCTCGCGCGCCTTCTGTTCACGGTACTCCGAGATACCACGGGCCTTCTCGCGATCGGCTACTGCGACGAGCTGATCACCAGCCTGCGGTAATCCCTCCAAACCCAGAATCTCTACCGGTGTGGCAGGAGTCGCCGTTTCCATTGCGATACCGCGATCGTTAAACATGGCGCGCACCTTGCCAAAAACACTGCCGACCACAAAGTTGTCGCCCGTGCGTAATGTTCCACTTTGTACCAGCACTGTTGCCACCGGACCACGACCACGATCGAGCTTTGCCTCCAGTACCGTCCCAGTCGCCAAACGGTCAGGAACCGCCTTCAGGTCTTGTAGATCGGCAACCAGACAAA
>CAZDYZ010001092.1:0-1566 GCA_964509525.1 uncultured Acidobacteriaceae bacterium | reverse complement strand
TCTTTCCCCAATTCTTTCACCGCCAAAAAAGCCTCGTTCTCCCACGCGATCAGCACATCGCCGATGCCTCGCTGGACGAAAGTGGTAGTGGCGCCGCGTGCCCCCGAGTCGAGCACCGGCACATTCTTGAACAATTCGGTAATAAACTGCCGGGCCCTGGCTTCGTCATTGTGGTTTTGGCGTAAAGCGTATCCCCAAGCCGCAAGGTAGTTCCAACGAGCACCCCCAGAGGTCTTCGGATTGGGGGTAATGACCGCGATCCCGGGCTGTACCAAGTCATTCCAGTCTTTGATGTGCTTGGGATTCCCCTTGCGGACCAGAAACACGATGGTAGAGGTATATGGGGCGCTGTTGTTGGGCAACCGCGTTTGCCAACTCCGGGCTATCAGGCCACCATGTTCGCTGATGGCATCAATGTCGTATGCAAGTGCCAGGGTAACCACGTCGGCTTGCAATCCATCGATGACGGCGCGGGCTTGGTTGCCGGAACCCCCGTGTGACTGATTGATGACTACATCCTGCCCGGTTTTTGCCTTCCAGTACCGGATGAAGGCGGAGTTGTAGTCCTGGTAAAACTCGCGGGTCGGATCGTAAGAGACATTAAGCAAGGTAAGCGGAGCAGCCATCGTGGCCGCTGCCATTGCAATGAGAATGCATAAGACGGCTACCACGTGACCCAGTCTTGCCATTTCGTTCCCGCCCTGGCGCTGCTTCGGAATCCGCATAGGCTGCCCTGGTCTGTCGAGAAGCCCTCGGACCACCAATCTGAGGTTGGTTATCTGGAGCGCCGGGTGGGAGTCGAACCCACGATGACCAGCTTTGCAGGCTGGCGCCTTACCCCCTTGGCTACCGGCGCGCGTTTAGCGGCCAAAAACAAAACGGCCCACGATCACGAATCGTGGGCCGCTTCAGGAAATTGCAGCAGGCTATTTAATAACCAGGCCTCCGTCTCCCTGCGCACCCACAATCCCGCAACAACCCGGACAACAGCATCGAGCGGTCAAATCAACGTCGTAGGTGTCAGGCCTGGCAAACATGCTTTCAAGTCTCAACTAGATAATAAACCCGCCATGAACGAAACCGCACTTCAAAAAGTAGATGAAGGGAATCGGAAAAAGATTCCGTTTTTGCAGGCAACCGGTACTGGACAAGCACCTCGTTCACAGCAACTCACATCTTTATTTAATGTGGCGGATAATTTGGGCCCTGTCCAGAACTGATCGTGAGAGTTGAATTGACCAGTGCCGGATTACTTCCATGTTACTCATACTTCGCATACTGTTTCCGGGACAAGGTTGTGCAGGACGAAAGAGCTGTACGTGTGGTGCCCGGAAATAACCGGTAAACTGCAGGCTGGTAATACGGGGCAGCGGCTAACGAGGGGGACAAAGAAATGCCCGACAACACCCTGACCGTAACGGATAATCGAACCGGAAAAACCTCCACCCTTCCCATCACCAATGGCACCATTCGCGCCATGGACCTGCGCCAGATCAAGGTAGATGCGGACGAATTCGGCATGATGACCTATGATCCGGCTTTTACCAACACCGCAGCCTGTCAGAG
>CAZDYZ010001091.1:0-3536 GCA_964509525.1 uncultured Acidobacteriaceae bacterium | reverse complement strand
ATTCGCTCATCCTATTGAGGAGTTTGTTGACGGCCTCCGCGCCGTGCCCTATGCTTCTCCTTCCATCGATTCCGGATGGGGGCGCAGGCGCCAGGGGATTTGCTTCAGGAATTGGGAAAGAACCGAAATCGCGCGGTCGTGACATACTTTTGAAACACGGCATAATGCTTGAGAGCCTGCACAACCTGACTCCCACGAGTGTGAGGACAGGGCAAAATCAGGTTAAGGAGATGGACGAAATGACAATTTCTCGTAGCGAAGTGGTCGAGCCCGCGCGAACCACAAAGGTCTCGCGAGAGACAGAAGTCCTGGTGGTGGGCGGAGGTCCTGCCGGTGTCGCCGCTGCGGTGGCTGCTGCCCGCAATGGCGCAGACACTACCTTGATCGAGCGCTACAACCATCTCGGCGGAATGGCCACAGGCGGATTGGTTATCCTGCTCCCTCACATGAGCGCGGGCACGGCGGAACAGGAGGTCGCCGGCGTGTGCCAGGAAATAGTGGACCGGCTGGACGCCATAGGAGGCGCGCGCCATCCCCAGCGCAAGCAGCTCGGGTCCGCCGACCCGGAGCTGACCGGCCGCCTGAAACATTACCAGGACTTTGTCGTGCGCGGCCACGTCCGGATGAGCGTCATTGTGGATCCGGAGCTGTTGAAATGTGTCCTGAACGACATGATTGAGGAAGCGGGGGTCAAGCTTTTCCTTCATTCCTGGGGCAGCCGGGCGCTTAGCGACGGCAATAAGGTCGAAGGCGCAGTCTTCGAGAGCAAGTCCGGCCGCCAGGCTATTCTCAGCAAGCTGACCATCGACACCACTGGCGATGGCGACATCTTTGCCTCGGCGGGAGCGGAGTTTGACGGCGTCATCGATCACAACCTGAGAACCGGCATGCTGGCCGTCGTCTTCAGGGTAGGAGGAGTGGATTACCTCAAGTACAGCACCTTTAGGCATTCCGATCCGGAGGCATTCCAGAAGATCCAGGCTGAAATGCGAGCGATTGGCGGCTTTCCTTTGCTGGCCCTGGCTACTCACCGCGACGACCAGGTTTGGGTGAACAACTGGGTGCCGGGGAACGACTGCCTGAATGTCGAACACCTTACCGGAGCGGAGGTGAAGGTGCGCAAGGTCATGCTGAAGACCCTGGAGCTTTTGCGGAAGCAGATGCCGGGCTTCGAGCAAAGCTATATTCTGGATACCGCGTCGCAAATCGGCACCAGGGGCAGCCGGCGGCTGCGTGGCGAATACGTGGTTACGCGCGACGATGTGCGCGCGGGCACGGTATTTCCCGATACCATTGCTGCCGTTCCGCCGTATGCTGAGAACATCTCCGCGACGATTCGCAACAAATGCATTCCCTATCGCGCCCTGGTTCCCGTCAGCATGGAGAACCTGCTGGCGGCGGGCCGCTGCTTCTCATCGGACGTGGAAGCCAACGATCTGCTGAACCTCATCCCCTTCTGCGTGCAAATGGGCGAAGCTGCCGGAACCGCGGCGGCGCTCGCCCTGAAGAACCATACCAGCCCGCGCCTGGTGAGCTACCAGGCACTGCAGAAGCGGCTGCTGGAGCAGGGAGCCTGGCTGCCGCGGGAAGTGCGCCCTGGCCAGGACACGGCGAAAGGGTCTACCGGCGGGCAAGGGGCAGGGGAAGAAACGGCCAGCGTGCCTGAAGCGGAGCTTCTCCATTAAGCGGCGTTCAAAAGGAAATCCGGGATGAGTGCAACGGCAAGTTCACCTGGCGAAAAGCTGCGCCAAACACCTTCCCCGTCGGCCATCTATCCGGCCGCGGGATACCTGCTCGCCTTGCTGACTCTGGTCGGTGCGGTGAACTCGCTGAACCGAACCATTTTTGGGGTAGTACTGCAGTCGATCAAGACCGAGATGCATGCTTCCGACACGGTAATGGGTCTGGTGGCAGGTCTCGCCTTCGCGCTCTTCTATGCCTTTATGGGAATGCCGATCGCTTACCTGTCGGATCGGTACAATCGCCGCAACATCATTGTCATTGGCATGACTTTCTGGAGCGCCATGACGTGCCTGACCGGCCTCGCGGCCAATGTCTGGCAGTTGGCAGTGAATCGCTTCCTGATGGGCGCCGGAGAAGCCTCCAGCGGTCCGCCCTCCAACGCCATGGTGGCGGACCTCTACCCAAAAGAAAAGCGTCCGTTCGTGCTTGGAATTCTGTGGGCAGGAGCCAGTCTCGGCGCAATCGCCGCTCTTGCGGGGGGCGGCTGGGTCAACCAGCACTATGGCTGGCGAACCGCCTTCATATGGTCGGGCATTCCGGGGTTTCTCTTGGCAGGCTTGTTGCTCTTCACCAGGGAGCCGGTTCGCGGGGCTTCGGACAAGGGGAAGGTGTCTCTCGAGGTTAGCTCGTTCTGGGGAACCATAAGGTTCCTTGCGACATCAAAGACCTACGTTCTTATGGCGCTTGGCGGAGTGGTGATGGCGATCGGGATGTCGAGTCAGGGCGCCTGGGCCGTTCCGTTCCTGATCCGTGTCCATCGTTTCACCACATCTTCGGCCGGAGCCTTTCTTGGGCTGAATCGGGTTGCCAGCCTTCCTGGCTATCTTCTGGGTGGATACTTCGCCACCGCATTCAGCAGGTGGGACGATCGCTGGCGAGTCTGGGTTCCGGCTCTTGGGTGCCTCCTGGGAGTTCCCGCGGGGTTGCTGTTCGTGTTTTCCAGTGTCCACTGGATCATGTTTGTGGGATTTGCATTGATGGCATTTTTCACATCCATGCACTTCGGCCCCTTGATGGCGGTATGTCAGACGGTAGTCAAGGTTCGTATGCGCGCGGTGGCGGTGGCGGTGTTCATTTTCATGGTGAATTTCATCGGCCAGACCGTCGGACCACTGGGCATAGGCATCATGAACGACAAAATGGGCCCGGTCTATGGTGCGGACGCCATTCGCTATTCGATGCTTTGGTTCGGCACGCTTGTCGGAATCGGCGGAGGCGCATTCATGTGGATGGCCGCGCGCTACTTAGAGCGAGATACGGAGCGGGCGCTTCAAGGCTAGAGGAGCCAAACCTCCACGGGCAGCCGCCGCCGCTACAGCGGTTCCAAGATTGCTATACCCCGGAGGCAATGCACTCAAGTCGCCCCGACCCCAAGAAGGGGCGACACAGCACGAGAGCCGGACAGGGTACACCTATCCTGGAACCGCTCTAAAATGCTCGCGAAAATGTTGACATGAAACAAAACAAGTGAACGGTATAATCTCTTTGGCGCCGATTCCCCGCGGCGCCTTCAAACCAGAAAGGATCCCCATGCCCACCGACGAACAGTTCCGCGCGCTCAAAAAGAAGGTCGCAGAGCTCACTGCGCATGTCACCAGGCTCCAGGACACGCAAGCCGTCCGCGATCTTCAGTTCAAATACGGCTACTACCTCGATAAGTGCCTCTATGACGAAGCGGTCGACCTGTATACCGACGATTGCGAGGTCCACTTCCTGGGCGGCATCTTCCGCGGCAAGGAAAGCGCGCGGCGCCTCTACTGCGGCCGATTCCGCAAGATCTTCACCGACGGCCA
>CAZDYZ010001090.1:0-2078 GCA_964509525.1 uncultured Acidobacteriaceae bacterium | reverse complement strand
GGCCATACTCCAGCTCGTACTTCCACTGCAGGACCTCGGCGGGCAGCTTGTTCGGCTTGCGCACGGGTACAAAACCCGCATTGAGGCGATAGGCGAGTGCTGGGCCGAAGATGAATCCGCGTGCCTCAATGCCCACTACCAGGTCGATGTCTTTGTCAATATAGTGCTCGGTGAGCGCGTCGATGAGTCGAGCAAAGCCGAGCTTGTCCTTGAGCAGAGTGGTGATGTCATAGAAGAGAATTCCGGGTTTGGGGAAGTCGGGAACTTCGCGGATCAGCTTTCTGAGATCGTCACAGCTGGGCTGCGATGGCATAGATTACCAGACTCCTTCGATGCGGAACGATTCTGCCTCCAACAAAGGCATCCTGGACTCGACGACACGGTCAACACGTGCGGCCCGCGGACCCTCCCGCAGCTTGCGCCTCAGCGAGATATGCTGCTCGCTTGTGCCAGTGGCCATTACCTCGACGGCGCCGTTTTCGCAATTTTTCACCCACCCGGTGACGCCGATCAGCACGGCTTCCCGCTCCACAAACCATCGGAAGCCAACCCCTTGCACGCGCCCGGAGATCATGTAACGACGGGTTTCGAGACTGTTGGCCATAAACCAATTTGTGCCCGCGTGGAAGGCTCGTCTTCGTGGGGACGCCCATCCCGGGTTACGCTGGGCCCAACTCAAGTTTCACGGGTGCGAGGCTAGGGTGATCAACTTCGCTGCCAACGCGGTGACATGACCTGCGTAATCCCAAAGACCTACGCCCGCGAGAGATATGCGCCTTCCGAGGTGTCCACGCGAATTCTCTCCCCTTCGTTAATGAACGGAGGCACCTGGACCACGAGCCCGGTCTCCGTCTTCGCTGCCTTAGTAACGCTGGTGGCGGTAGCCGACTTCAGGCCTGGCTCGGTTTCTACTACCGTTAGTTCGACCGTCTGAGGTAACTCCACACCCACGGCTTTGCCGTCGAAAAATTCGATTTTGAGTTGCAGATTGGGAATCAGGTAGTCGACCGCGTCGCCAAGAATGTCCCGGTTCAGCTGAACCTGCTCGTAGTTCTCAGTGTTCATGAAGTGGTAATCGTCACCGTCGGCGTAGAGAAACTCCATCTGCACTTCGTCAACCGTGATCTTCTCGATTGCGTCGCCGGAACGGAAGCGGTGTTCGAACATGGCCCCGGTGCGCAGGTTACGAAGCTTGGCCTGGATGAAGGCGCGCAAGTTGCCCGGTGTGCGATGTTCGACACTGAAGACCGAATGAAGATCATTGTTGTGCTTGATGACCATGCCCGGGCGCATTTGGGTGGCTGGAATCGCCATTGCTATGACTCCTTGTTTCTTTGGGGAAGCCGCTGGCGCGAGACCGCCCCATTGGGAACTTCGTGAGCGCGCGGCTCGAGGGGGTAAACACCTGATTCTACATGGGCCACAAGAAAATTGGGAAATGGGTGATTCTCTTGTGGCCGGGCGGCAACCGGAGCACAGCGGTTTTCTAACCTGCGTACGCAGTATCGCGGTACTATTTCTGCGGGAGAATCGAGCAAATGAGCGATGAAATAAATGATTTGGCTGGTGAAGGAGAGTTTCGAAGTGCTGAGCACAAGAACCTTAACATGGCGCTGACCTTCCTGTTTGTCGGAGTAGCATTGGGCGCACTTGCCACTCTGTTGCTTGCCCCGAAGACCTTCAAGGAGATCCGCCGCACAATTCGCCGCCAGTACGAAGACGCGCGGGAAGTAGCGGAAGACCTGGGCGATCAAGCGAGCGACTTACTGAACAAGAGCTCGGAGTGGGTCGACCAAGCAAAGAGTACGGGCGCGCGGCTCAGAAAACTGTTCCAGCCCTGATGTTCCTCAGAACAACGATGAAGTGACAGACAATTGCATCTCGTGCGTCGGTTGATCGGCACCGCATTCCGGACTGGGTTCCGCTCAGCCCCAGATTTGAGCCTCAAAACCTTTTCATGCGGTTCTGCCAGCGAAATCAAGCACGACATGCTTCCTCGTGATAAGCATTTGCGATCCTGGTTCCGGTGGCTTTTCCGCCGTCCCCAGGATGGACTGATATAGAATTCGTGCCAGTTC
>CAZDYZ010001089.1:0-6084 GCA_964509525.1 uncultured Acidobacteriaceae bacterium | reverse complement strand
TACATAGCTGTTGTTCAGATAATTACGATCCAGGGCGACCTTGTGGCCAGGATCGAGCTCCACCGAATGCACCTGCGCCTTCTTGCGGTACACGTAGCGCACCCAGCGGTCTTTGCCATCCCAGCGCTCGTACGTGTTTTCGCCGTCGTCGAACTTGATTTCGACCTCGACCGGGAACACAAAGTCCCGGTTGCGTTGCAGGATGACCTGGGTCTCGTAGGTGGTGTCGCCAGGTTTCTTCATGGCGGGCGCCTCGTACCAGTCTGTCGGGGTAGAGTCGGCGCGTAAGACCTCGTAGTCGAGTACTTGCGTGCTGTAGACCGCTTGATCCCAATACCATTTCAGGTCATATCCAGCTACCTCATTCACCGTCCGCAAGAAATCTTCCTGGGTGGGATGGGTGAAACGATATTTCATGAAGTACGTGTGCAGGGCATTTTTTATTGTCTGCTCCCCGACGATCGCCTCCAGCGAGATGAGCATGGTAGCTGTCTTGCCATAGGCAATGCCAGCGTACGATTCCATACTCATGTCAATGTAGCTGGGGCGCGAGAGGGAGTCGGTCTCAGCAACCATCAGGTAGTCGCGCCTGAGGACGGACGCGTCGCCCTCCTGTGCACCCAGCAAGTTCAAGCTGCTTGCGTTGTGACCGTACATGTCGTCGAGCACTTTTACTTCGGTGTAGCTGTTGATGCCTTCGTCAAGCCAAGCATTCTCGAACTCGTTAGTCGCCACCATTCCGTACCAATACTGGTGTCCGAATTCGTGTTCGGTGACCAACTCGGTTTCGTGATCGCCCTTGAAGGCAAACCAATCTGTGCCCGCGGTTATGAACGTCGGATACTCCATGCCGCCGGCTTCCAGCCCTCCGTGCGGTGGATCGACAACGGTGAGTTGCGCATATGGATATGGCCCGTACCACCGGTCAAAACGCTGCATGCTGGCCTTCAGCACATCCATGTATCGCCGCCAGGAGCTCTTATGGCTGGTATAGCTAAGCAAGCGGATTCTCACCGGTCCTACGCTGCCGTCAAATTCGTCATCAATCGCCTTGAAGTTCGGATCAGCGGTCCAGGCGAAGTCGTGGACATCCTCAGCATGAAAGGTAACGGTTTTTGTGCCATTGCCATTGTCGCTTTCGCTCGTCTGCACACCGGTTGCGCCAATAACGTAGTTCTTGGGCAACGTTATTTTCACGTCATATGTTCCGAAGTCGGCGAAGAATTCGGTCATGGCGTGGAACTGGTGGCAATTCCATGCCCCGTGCCACCAGACACCAACTTTGGGGAACCACTGTCCGCTGAGCAGAAATGTGCGTTTGTATCCCGTACGGGCGACAACCTCGGGAAATTTTGCCCGGAACTTGATTCTGAATTCTATATGCTGACCGAGCGCTACAGGGTGCGGGAGCTGCACCTCAAAGACGGTCTTGTCATCCGGATTGCCATCGTCGGGCGAAATAAACTTTATTTGCTTAGTGAAGTCACCCATTCCAACCACCTCGAAAGAAGTAACTTCGTTTGACCCGGAATCCTTCGGGTCCCAGCTCTCGAAGCGGCTAGAGCGAAAATTACCATCGCGGTGCGCTTCATACACCCAGGTGGATTTCGGCTGAAATGCATTCAGGTAGAGATGGAAGGGAAAGCGGTCGAGTGGTTGCCCCGTAAGGTTGCGGTATGAGAGTGTTTCGGTGGCATCAACTGTGTGTTGGATGGGATCATACTTTGCTTCGATCTGGTAGCTCACGACTCTTTGTGATAGCGGTCCCGATACCTTGGGCGCAAAGGGACTTTGTGCTCTCGACAAGGCGCAGCAAAGCAAGCCGATCAGCAACGAGAAGGAAAGTTTCGAGAGTTCCATCCCCAATTCCCGAATCTACAGGATACTCGAGTGGCTCCACGCTTGCTCCTCGCCACAACTCGTGTGCATAACGCAGCGTTTCCTCGCCCTCTGTAAGAAGATCAGTAGGCTCCACTGGACCAAGGACACTCTCTTGCAAACGCGGTCGCCGACTTAAGTGGAAGGCGCTCATCTTAGCCCGCGGCCAGAAACCTGCTCCAGGTTCGCCAGATACTCTAACCGGCTGTTCTACTCAAGAATACCCCCTGAATTCGCTCTCGCCATATCTCAGATGGCGGTTGTAGGTAGTACACTTTTTAGGTAACGCCAACGATTCAAGCGGAGGATGGCGAATGATGAAGCCGCCAAAGTTCCGTTCCTACGACGAGTTCTTCGCCTTTTATCTGGAGCAGCACAGAGACGCAGGAAATCGCTGGATGCACGCCATCGGAACGACGCTGGGGATTGTGGTGGCTATCGTAGCTTTCGCGACTGGTCATCCGTGGTATGCACTGCTCTGGGTTCCGTTGGGTTACGGCTTTGCCTGGACTGGCCATTTCCTGCTGGAGAAGAACACTCCTGCGACCTTCGGCCATCCGCTCTGGTCATTCGTCAGTGACTTCCGGATGTTGGGATTAATGCTTACTGGCCGTTTGAGCTCACGACTGCGATCCTGAACCTCAGCCAAAAAATCCGCGATCGTCACCGTATTTCTACATCGCCCGAGCCAGTGGAGACAGCGACTTCCGGTCCGCCGCCCCGTACGGTACCCTTCAGTTCCCGGTTGCTGATCGAGCCTTGCACTGCAATCGGCAGGTCAGAATGGATCGACCCGGAGCCGGTATGGATAGCCAGGTTGAATCCATTGCCAGAGCCGACTGCCAACCGAACGGAACCCGATCCGGTATGTAACTGCCACCCGCTGGTAACGGTTCCGTCGGCGCTGATGTCACCGCTGCCCGTGCGAGCACGCAACCCGCCCCTGATGCCGCGCAGGTGGACTCCGCCCGAACCGCTCTGGATATCTACATCACCTGAGCCAGTCAGCTCAGCTTCAATATCGCCGCTTCCAGTATGACCGTAGAAAGGCGCCGCAACATCTTGCGCACGAATTTCACCGCTCCCAGTTTGAACGTGAACGCGGCCGCCCAGATCGCGTAGCCTAATGTCGCCCGAGCCAGAGTCTACCTGCACTTCTCCACGGACGCCTTCGATGCCGATGCCACCGGACCCGCTGTGCGTTTGTACAGCAGCGTTGGCCGGAAGCGTGATCTCGTAGCTGATCGAAGTGTGCCGTTTTACATCTTCTGGCAAATCGTAACCGATGCGGATGTTATCCCCGTTCTGCCGAATCGGCGGATTGGACTCGACCTGATGCACGGCATTCTCAACATTACCGAACCAGTTGTTGCTGTGAATCGTACCGTGCACGACCACCTGACTTGAGCTGCCAGCCTTGATGGCGACGTCACCCGAGGTTGTGGTGAGATCCAGGTTGACGAAGCCAGAAACGGTAAGGGTGCGGTCGAAATGCCCCTCAACGCGGGCATGCAGCAGGATCGGGACTAATAGAAAGCTGAGCAAGTAGGCTGCATGGTACTTTTTCATAAAGTCTCGCAGGGCTCTGGGGTAAGTGCATTCACAGGAGCGGGCTGCCGTTAACGGCAGCCCGAAAGAGAGAGAATCATACTACTGCTGCAGAACAACCTGGTCGCCTTCTTTAAGACCCGATAATACCTCGGTCTTGGCGCCATTCGAGATTCCGATGTTGAGCGCTACTTTGCGTTTGCCGTCTTTCGCCTTGGGATCTGGCACTTCAGTTGAGGCCTTCTTGTCTTTGTCGTACAAGATAGCGCCTTCCGGGATCATCAGTACGTTCTTGTGCTCCTCAAGAATAATCTCGGCATTGGCGGTCATTTCCGCTTTCAGTTCTCCGCCCGGATTGTTAATGGACACGCGGACCTCAAACGTGGTCACGTTGTCCTTTTCCAAACCCATCGGCGAGATCTTCGTGACGTGCCCGGTGAAGGTCCTGTCCTTGAACGTCTCTACCCGTATGCGGGCAGGTTGTCCAAGATACACCTTGCCGATGTCACTTTCATCAACCTTGCCCTTTACGTAGACTTCGCTGACGTCCCCCAAAGTCATTACTAAGGTGGCGCCGGAGCCCAGCACCAGGATGGAGCTGACCGCATCACCTATTTCGACATCACGTGAGAGTACGATGCCGTCAATCGGGGCCGTGATCGTCGTGTAGCTCAATTGTTCCTCAAACTGGTTCAGGCTAGCCTGGTCTTTTTTTACCTGAGCCTCGGCTTGTGCTACCTTCGCCTTATTCACCGTGTACTGAGCGCGTGCGACATCACGCTTGTTTACGGCAAGGATGTAGTTCCTCTGCGCGTCATCAAGCTGGGCTTGAGAAACAACTCCATCCTTCGACATCTCTTGCGCGCGCGCATACGCGCGCTCCAGAGTTGGAATATCAACCCCCTGCGCGTCCACCTCGGCCCGCTTCAAGTCGGCCTCCGCGCTCTTAAAATTGGCTTCCGATGAGAGCAACTGCGCACGCGCGGAGTTTACTTGCGCCTCGATTTCCACACGGTCGAGTTCCGCCAATACCTGTCCGGTCTTAACCTTATCGCCCGTGTCAACATAAAGCTTTTTGACGATGCCGCTGGCCTTGGACTTTATCTCCACCTTGGTAATCGGTGTGACCTTTCCGGTTGCAACCACGCTCTTGGCGAGATCGCCCTTCTCGACCTTCGCTAGCTTGGTGGGATCGATCTTGGTGCCACCTCGGCTCGCTGCCACTGCAACAATCACCAAAGCGAGGACAGCCACCGAAACGATCGAGATGATGAGCCAGCGCTTTTTTTTCTTCTTGCCGTTGCCGTTCGCCACAGCAGCCTCCAGCCAGGCCAGATTTTGTTCTGCTACTTGGTACGTGTCGTGATGGGAAATAGTTCCGTGTTCGACAGTAAGACCCTGACGCAAACCGCTGTACCAGCCGTTAGACCGATGAGCGAAGAAAATCGGTAGCAAAATCGAGGAAAATCTGGGGATCAAGAATGGGGGTAGCATGAAAGTTCAATTTCCCGTTTTGGAAAGTTTACGGCCGCTAGATTCTGCGACTGACCACCGTCAGACTGCGCTTCGCCACTGGCCGGCTGCCACTAGCCCCGGGCTAAGAGCTGGAAAGAGGGCGAACACGGTTCCTTGCGGGTCGGCGATAACGGCAATCCGACCAACGTTCCCTAGGGTTACCGGAGATAAATGAATACTAGCCCCGAACTGCTTGACCTTGTCTGTGCTCTTGTCCCAATTCGAAGTCACAATGTAGACCAGCCGTGGGCAGCAACGTTGGAGTTGTGAGGCTTCGCTGGACGAATACCCGCGAAGTTTTCTTCGTTCTTGATGTGCAGGTAGTGGTGCTCACTCCAGATCCTCCTCCATCGTCGTCTGCCATCCGCCGAGATCAGAGCAAGGCTTGCCAGCGTATGTGGGTCATCTTGCCCGAATCGTCAACTGTAAAACGCCTCGGGGTATATCGTTCCGCCGGTTTCCGTGCTCGCTTAACTTGCGTCGCCGGCGCTTGTGACGGAGACGTCGAGCATCCAATTGGGCGGGATTCCTTGTGGGCGTTACTCTGAGTGAGTGCTGTAGGCGGCCACGACATCACGGCCTTCGAGTCGAGAGATGGTGCAACCCTCGCCAGAACCCATCGGTGCTCGAAGAGAGCCCATCCGAACAGCGACAAGTAAGAATCGCTTGGCTGCGCAATGATCAAGAGTAGCCAGCTCGATCTAGCAGAAAGAGCCTGGCGGGTGCTTGTGTCAGGAAGACCAGCAATCGTCATGATCTACGAAGGATGAAGCAGGCTTCGAGGCCGCCTGTAGCAGGAGGGAGGAGGCTTCAAACGGCAATAAGCTGTTTTCGTCCAGACCGTCGTGGTGAACGTTATGGTTAAGAGGCGTTCCTAGAACCACGTCATGTATCGATAAAAGAGATGAGTGTAAACGATCCTCCGAGGAAGCATCGGAAGGCTCAAGTGTCCGGCCCTGAGACATAGGTAACAGAACTTTCGTTCCATGGCATCCCCTCCTCGGGCCAAAAGTGTAACCCATGTCTCCGGAACGTTCTGTTACCTATGTCTCAGGGCCGGACAAAAATGAATTAGTGGGCCCGGAGGGATTCGAACCCCCGACCAAGGGATTATGAGTCCCCTGCTCTACCGCTGAGCTACAG
>CAZDYZ010001088.1:0-3376 GCA_964509525.1 uncultured Acidobacteriaceae bacterium | reverse complement strand
CATACATTGCCTTGTTCTTCAGCGGATCGCCCCACCACGCTTGGTCGTACTGCTGCAGTAAGGGGTCTTCGTTGGCAATTTCGGTAAACCAGTTCACAAAGGGCACGATAGCCACCCCCGCCGCCCACAGCCCGGGCGCTTTGGTCACCGCCATCATCGTCATGTATCCACCGTAGCTGCCGCCCATCACAATCAGCTTTTTGGCATCGACGAAACCACTTTTCTTTATCCACTCTGCGGCTTCGAGGTTGTCGGCCAAGTCGCCTCCGCCCGGGTCGCCGCGATTACCCTCGGTGAACTGCTTGCCATACCCTGTGGAACCGCGATAATTCGGCGCTATCACTAAATAACCCTGATTCACGATGTACTGAATGAATCGGTTAAAAGAGTTGACCGATTGTGCAGCTGGCCCGCCATGGATGTACACAATTGCGGGAAACTTCCCATTGCGCTGGATATTGTTCGGCACATAGGCGAGGGCCGAGATGGTCCACTTGCCATCACGGCTGGGATAGTGCACCAAGAAGGGCTCGACCATATCCGTGCTGCGCATCCCTGCTACCAAAGAATGTGTCACTTGTTGCGATTGTTTTGATGCTATGTCGTATACCCACACATCGCGCGGTGCATCTGCACCTTCGTGGTAGTAGAGCAGCTTCGAACCGTCGTGCGAGTACGGCAGAGGGTTACCGCCGAGAGTGTTCACCCCCAGCTTCAGAGGCAGAGTTTCCGGATGTCTGCCTGCGATGTCGTACAGGTAGACATAAGTACTGCCCTCAACGTCGGCTGTCCAAGTCAATGACTTGCCGTCTGGCGCGAAGGTGCCTGCCACGATCTGCCACTTGTCATTCGTGAGCCATTCGATCCTCTGCGTCGCGATGTCGAGCAGGCCCGCATTGTAGTACCCGTTTCCTGCATTGGAAGTGATCAGCAGCGTCTTACCATCGGGTGAGATGTCATCTGCCGCGTAACTGAACTCACCCTGATGTGGCGTCAGATTGGTGCTCTCCCCGGTGGCAAGGTCGAGCAGGAAGATGTTTGCGTCGTTGCCGGTGGCATGTGTCTGCGTATAGAACAGGAACTTGCCGTCACGCGAGAAAAGGGGATGGGTGTTGCTCAGATCCTTTGGAGTGTTAGGCGTCAGGTGACGAACATGGCGCGTGGCGACATCCATCAGCTCGATCTCAAAACTCGATCCTGTCTTCGGCTTGGTAACGTACGCGATATGCCGGCCGTCAGGTGCCCATGTGGGTTCTTCGTCTCCGCTGTCGGGCGAAGTCGTCAGATTCACCACATCGCCGCTCTTTGGCGATACCAGAAACACGTCCCATTGTTCATCGCCATCGTGGTCCGAGACATAGGCAATCCAAGCGCCGTCCGGCGACCACGCCGGCTGCGATTGCCGCTGATCGCTAATCGTCAACTGGATAGGCCATCCGCCCCTCGCCGGCACCAGCCAGAGATTATTGCGCCCGCTGATGTTTGAGATGAACGCGATCTGATTGCCGTCGGGGGACCAGGTGGTGCCAGCAACCTGGCGTGTCATATACAGCTTCTCAATGGAGAAGGTCTGCAGGTCGGACACGTTTCTGCTTTGCAGCCGCGTGGGATCGCTAATCGCGGCAGGCGGAGTAAGCGTCAATTGGTCGGCGGCTTGCAAGCTCATAATAACGACCATAGCAGACAGGACGATGCGCAGCATCAGGGGATAAAACTCCGGAGATTCGAAGGTGTTCTAGGATAACAGGTGAAATGCCGACGATGCGATACTGGGGATGGAACTGCCTAAGCCTGTCCCCTCTCTCGTGCAGATTGGAATAATCGAATCTGGGCCCAGGCAGAGCTGCCTCAAGTTCTGCTCGAGCGACGAGAGAATCCGTAGAATAATAAGATCCGTTTTGATAGGCCGGACACCCGGGAGGATGCATTGTGGGGACGTGTTCCATTCCCCCGGTGCGAAGGTAGGCGCATGAGGAAATTTGTCTATGCCGCAATGCTGCTATGCATCGGCTGGGCATCTTCGGCCTTGAGCCAGGAGATGTCGAAGAGGCTCACCAACCAGGACATCATCACTATGGTGGGTCTGGGTATCTCCGATGACGTGATTATTGCCAAGATTCGCAGCATAAGCAGACAAGACGGTCTGGCGTTTGATACCAGCGTCGACGGACTGAAGACCCTGAAAGCAGCGAAAGTTTCGGACGAGGTGATCAAGGTGATGATCAACCCCGCCGCTCCTATGGTGGCCGCCTCCTCGGGCCTCGCTTCTGCTGGTGTAAATCCGAACTTACCGCCACCGGAAGTTGGGGTTTACTGGAAGGATGGTGCCACTTTCGTTCCGATCGAAGGAGAAGCACTGAGCAAGGCGAAGGTGGGTGGACGAGCCGGCAGCTTTTTCACCTACGGCATGAGGTCGGAGCATTGGGATGCTTATCTGCCTGGACCTACTTCGAAGAATCGCGTAAAGGACCGGCTCCCGCTCTTCTATTTCTATGTACCTGAAGGAACCAGTGCAGCCGATTTCGTGCTCCTTAAACTTGAGAAAAAAAGCAACCGGAGAGAGTTCCAGATCGGCTCCTTTGGTGGCGTGACCGCTGGTAAGTCTGGCGTCAAGGCAGAAAAAGAAATTCCCTTCAAGTTCGAGCACGTCGCGATCCGTACCTTCAAGGTTACGTTGGACTCCGATCTCAAACCTGGAGAGTACGCCTTCTTCATGGGCACGGGTCAGCAGGTGATGATGGCGAGCGGCCACGGAACCAGTCCATCGGGAGGCAGTGCGACTGGCAGGATCTACGACTTTAGTGTGCCTGAGTAAGGGAGCTGGCTATCAGCAGAGCGCTTACGCCGGAACCCGACGCGCCTAGCGAGCGCTGGGACGCGAAGCTCCTCTCGCTCTGCGATTGCTTGACTACGAGGTCGCCCGCGCGTCGAACTCGGACTGAAGGCGCTATTGATTCCGACAGACTCAGGCGTTCCACTCCCCTGACGGGCGCGCCGAGCCGGCGCATGACCGGCCCGCCCGAGAGACAACAGTTCGAGGTCTGCCGAGCCTAGGGTGACAGCCATCTCAGCGAGAGTTGGAAGCTAGTTGCTCCCCTGTCCAGCCTTGGCGCCACTGTTGCCAGGCTTCCATCCGATCAGAGTTGGCTGATCAGCTGCGAGCCATCCCAGCGCGATGCCGAAGCGCGCCATCACCGCATCGCCGCGAAAATCCATCTCTGGACGATACTTATCGCCCGGTTGATGGTAGCGCTTGGCGACAAAGTCCTTCGCCTGCTGGAGACTCCATGCGCGATCATGGCCCTGATATTTGTCGCCTTCGTCAATGGAGAACGCCCGCACACCCGCCCGTGCGAAGCTAAAGTGGTCAGAGCGG
>CAZDYZ010001087.1:0-4398 GCA_964509525.1 uncultured Acidobacteriaceae bacterium | reverse complement strand
GTACTCGCCAATGGAGGCGGTGAAGATCGCACAAGAGAACCCGCAGCGTCAAGTCGTGTTCTTCGCGGTCGGATTTGAAACCACGGCTCCGGCCAACGGCATGGCGGTGTGGCAGGCGAAGCACCTGGGATTGACCAATTTTTCCGCGCTGGTCTCACACGTACTGGTACCACCCGCGATACGCCTGCTGCTTCATCAACCGAATAATCGCGTGCAGGCATTTATCGCACCCGGCCATGTCTGCACGATCATGGGCTTTAGCGAGTACGAGAACCTGGTTCAGCAATTCCGGGTCCCGATTGTGATCGGAGGATTCGAGCCACTGGACGTGCTGGAAGCCGTGCTGATGCTGGTCGAGCAACTGGAAGCTGGTCAGGCGAAGTTGGAAAACCAATATGTGCGCTCCGTGGCACCCGCTGGCAATGTGCAAGCGCAAACTGTCATGAAAACCATATTCGAGGTCTGCGACCGCAAGTGGCGCGGCATCGGACCGATTGGTGCCAGTGGGTTTCGTTTGCGTCCCGAATTCGCGGCCTACGATGCCGAGCGGATATTCGGGATAGAAGCAAGTGGCGCGGAAGAGCCCAGCGAATGCATCAGTGCCCTGGTGTTGCAAGGGCAGAAGAAGCCACCCGACTGCACCGCCTTCTCTACTCGCTGCACACCGGAGAATCCTTTGGGCGCGCCGATGGTTTCCGCCGAGGGCGCCTGCGCCGCTTATTACCGATATCGACGCACACGGTTGCGCACCAGGAGACGCTATGTCCGACATGACAGAATTTCAACTGGCCTGCCAGCTGCCGCTCGGCTCCCATGACCACGTCCTGCTCGGTCATGGAAGCGGAGGGAAGCTCTCCGCCGAACTGGTGCAGCAAATCCTGCTGCCGGAATTTCTTAATCCCGCATTGGCCCGCCTGGATGATCAGGCGGTCATCAAGGTTAATGGCTGCCGACTTGCTTTTACAACGGACTCGTTTGTGGTACAGCCATTATTTTTCCCGGGCGGCGATATCGGCTCGCTGGCGGTACATGGAACCGTTAACGACCTGGCCATGGGTGGAGCACAGCCGTTGTTTCTAAGCGTGGCCTTCATCCTCGAAGAAGGCTTGCCATTCGATGTACTCCGGCGGGTGGTCCGTTCTATAAAGCAGGCTGCTGACGCGGCGGGCGTGCAGGTGGTCACCGGAGATACGAAGGTGGTGGAGAAGGGGAGCTGCGACAACCTTTTTATCAACACCGCGGGCATAGGGCTGGTGCCGGATGGTGTCGACATGTCCGCCGACCGCGCCAGACCTGGCGACAAAGTCCTGCTTAGCGGATCCCTTGGCGAGCATGGAATTGCGATCCTGGCACAACGGGAAGGGCTGAGATTCGAGAGCAGTATTGAGAGCGACAGCGCAGCGCTGCACACCCTGGTTGCCGCCATGCTGAAAGTGACACACGAAATCCGCTGTATGCGCGATCCCACACGCGGCGGCCTATCCAGCACACTCAACGAGATTGCCGCTCAATCACGCGTTGGTATCGAGGTGGAGGAGCGGGCCATCCAGGTTCGGGAGGATGTTAAAGGCGCATGCGAACTGCTGGGCCTGGACCCACTCTATGTCGCCAATGAAGGAAAACTGGTTGCGATCGTAAAACCAGAATTGGCGGAAGATGTCCTGGCTGTTATGCAAACTCATCCCCTTGGACGGCAAGCGAGAATCATTGGCAACGTCACGCAAAACGATGCAGGCCTGGTAACAATGCGCACCTTGCTAGGGACCTCACGCATTGTGGACATGCTGTCGGGGGATCAACTGCCCCGTATTTGTTGAACCGGTCTCCGCATAGGGGCGGTGCAATCTAGGAGTCCGATTGGCGCAACTCGCGCAGCACCATCTCTCCAATTTCGGGCACACGAGCTTCGATCTCGGGCGACAATTCCATGCCGATGTCCTGCAGAGCCGGAATCGAGACCGCGAACAGGACGGCAGCGGCAGAATGATCTAAAAGATAGAAGGTATCGAGGAGGTCTTTGAGGCCGATGTCGTGAGCCGTCAGCGTGCGCGGATATTCGCTGGAGAAGCGAGGCGTCAAACGCTGAACTGTACCCGGCGGATGATCGTCCAGGGTGGCATCAATGAGAATGATTTTCCTGGCACGCTGCATGGGTCCAAGCAGAAAAAAGCTTCCCGTGCCGCCGTCGAGAAGTTCCACTCCCTCCGGAACTCCCACCCTCTCCAGGTGACGCACAACGTGGACACCTACGCCTTCATCACCCATCAGCACATTGCCTACACCCAGCACCAGAACGTGGCCGACTGGTTCTGTCATTGCCGGCGTCGCAGGAACTTCCAACCACCCACCATCGATGAGGTTGTGCCTCGTCCTTCGATGTAGTCGTGGTAGAAAACCAGGTAAACGTGCACGATGGCGAACAGAATGAAGAACCACATCATGGCATGATGCCACTGGCGAATGCGGAACTCACCACCCATCAGCGGTACAACCCAGCGGAACATCTGCGGCAGCCACGCCTTGCTCATGCTGGAGTACAGGGCGAACCCTGTAAATGACTGGAATAGAAATGCCAGGAACGACAAGAAGTAGATGAATCCCGCCAACGCGTTGTGACCCAGCGAAATGTCTCCGCGGAGCTTAGTCTGCAGTATGTCCACCTTCAGCACTTCCCCGATTTCCTCAAACTGCGAACGCTTGTAAGGTATGAAATTTGTCCAGCGCGCGAAGGCGTTGCCTACGAATCCCCAGTAGATCCGCACCAGGAACATGAAGAAGAAAACGAAGGCGGACAGGAAATGGATAAATCGCACAGTGCCGAACCAGTATTGCTGATAGGCTTCCGCGGCGTAGAAAACAGATTGGGGATTGCCAATCAGGTAACCGGTTATGACCAGCACCACTACGCAAAGGGCGTTGAGCCAATGATAGAGTCTGACTGGCAGCTCCCAGACATAGACTCTCTGATACGTAGCAACCGATGCGGTGTTCATTCTTCTATCCTCAATAGAACCTGACTTGGTGAACGTGTTTGCCATCCTGATCGTACAGGTGCACTGCACAGGCAATGCAGGGATCGAAGGAGTGGATGGTGCGCAGGATCTCCAGGGGCTGCTCCGGGTTGGCCAGACGCGTGCCAATCAGGGATGCTTCGTAGGCGGAACGTTGCCCTTTTGAATCACGAGGTGACGCATTCCAGGTACTGGGTACTACCAGCTGGTAGTTATCGATCTTCCCATCCTTGATTCTGATCCAATGTGCCAGTGCCCCGCGTGGCGCCTCACTGAGTCCTACACCCTGTGCCGCAGAAGGCCAGGTGGAAGGCTCCCATCGATCCCGGTTGAAGGTTGACATCTCCCCGGTCTTCACCTGTACGAGCAGCTCATCGTAAAACTCCCTCATCCAATGGACGACAAGCCGCGTCTCCAGTCCCCTGGCTGCGGTCCGTCCCAGAGTTGAGAACAAGGCGGTGAGCGGTACACCGAGACGGCCAAGAGCCTCGTTCACGACGTCCTTCACCTCCGTGCTGCCCTTGGCGTAGGACACCAGCAATCGCGCCAGGGGCCCAACTTCCATGGGGTGGTCTTTCCACCGCGGAGTCTTCAGCCAGGAGTACTTGCCATCCACGTTGAGTTGCTCGTAAGGAGGTTTTGGTCCGGTATAGTTGAGTTCGGTTTCACCATCGAAGGGATGCAGGCCGGCGGCGTCTCCGCCGGAATAGGAGTACCAGGAATGCGCAATGTATTCCTTGATCTCCTGCGCGTCGCGGCCATTGACGGGATAGACTTCATTCAGATTACGGTCGAGAATCGCTCCCCGGGCGAACTTGAAATACTCAGGCTGGTTGTAGCCGCGGGTGGGCAGATCACCGTAGGCGAGGTAATTCCGCAGGCCGCCACCGATTGCCCCCCAATCCTTGTAAAACCCGGCGATGGCCATCAGATCCGGTAAATACACCTGTTCTACAAAGTTGATGGCGTTATTGATGAGGCTGCCGACATAATTCAGGCGCTCTGTATTGATGGCATTTACCTCGTCGGGATTGATGGAGCAGGGCACTCCTCCAACCAGGTAGTTGGGGTGAGGGTTCTTCCCGCCAAAAATGGTATGGATCTTGACAATTTCCTTCTGCCAGTCGAGTGCTTCCAGATAGTGGGTCACGGCGAGCAGGTTTACTTCCGGCGGCAGCTTGTAGGACGGATTCCCCCAATAGCCGTTGGCGAAAATGCCCAACTGCCCAGTGTCGACAAAAGCTTTCAGTTTTGCTTGGACAGCCGCGAAATACTTCGGCGAACTCTTGGGCCAGCTTGAAATCGAGGTGGCGATCTGTGCGGTTTTCACCGGATCGGCTGAAAGCGCACTTACCACATCCACCCAGTCCAGAGCGTGCAGATGATA
>CAZDYZ010001086.1:0-9008 GCA_964509525.1 uncultured Acidobacteriaceae bacterium | reverse complement strand
ATTGCGTTGCAAGGGTTGCTCGAGGAAAGCACGCCTCCCGATGTGGTGAGCATCAGCTATGGCGAGGCGGAGACATTGGATGGGCAAGCGTTCAATCAGTACATTGAAGGGCTTTATCAGCAGGCGGTCGCGGAGGGTGTTTCCGTCTTCGTTTCCTCGGGTGACCAGAACGCGGCCGCCGCCGACAGGGGCTCGTTGTTTGCCTACCACGGCATCGCTGTCAGCGGGTGGGCATCCACTCCCTACAATGTGGCGGTAGGTGGAACCGATTATGGTGATACCTATTTGAACGAGATCAGCAGCTACTGGAATTCAACCAATAACATGTACTACGGTTCGGCGAAGTCGTATATCCCGGAGATTCCGTGGAACGATTCCTGCGGCAGCGTCTTGTTTGCACAGTACTACTCGGGCTCGAGCATCACCTACGGTCTCACAGGGTTTTGCACGACATCTTTCGCGACTGCGCTTGGCACTCGGTTTTTCGTGGGCGTCGGTGGCGGCAGCGGAGGCCCTAGCAACTGTGCGACCGGAACCCCGTCCGTCCCAGGTGTGGCCAGCGGCAGCTGTGCCGGTTATCCAAAGCCCTCGTGGCAGAGCGTGCTGGGCAATCCGTCAGACGGAGTGCGCGACCTCCCAGACGTCTCACTTTTCGCCTCCAATGGCCCCTGGCGCCACTATTACATTTTCTGCTACTCCGATCCCGAGGGCGGAGGAGTTCCGTGCACCGGATCGCCTGCGAATTGGCCTGGAGCAGGGGGAACCTCGTTCTCTTCACCGATCATGGCAGGGATACAGTTGCTGGTGGACCAGGCAACCGATAGCACCTGGGGCAACCCCAACACCGTGTATTACCCACTTGCTAGAGGTGAATATGGAGAATCGGGCAACGCGGGCTGTAATTCCACTCTGGGGAACGGCACGTCCGACTCCTGCATCTTCTACGATGTGACCCTGGGCGACATGGATGTGGACTGCCTGCCGCTGAACGGAACCCCGTACAACTGCTTTATGTCTAATGGACTGCTGGGGGTGCTTTCCACTTCCAACGACTCCTATGAGCCGGCCTACGGAACTGCGACCGGGTGGGACTTCGCCACGGGTATTGGTACAGTGAACGCCTACAACCTTATTACGAATTGGCCGGGATCAGGCCATCATAGTGCAAAGTAGCCGGCCTTTTGCGAAAAAGGGGGCGCCGCAAGCGCTCCCCTATCCTGATTGCCGCCAGAGTTTTTGAAACGGACTACATTCCGGTCGAACATCACAACATTGCGGACGATTGGATCCGCGGCCGATAGGCCCGGTTGAAGCAGCAAAACCAGGGCCCGTGGGGAGCGCCACGGCATGGGTCTCAGCTCTCTACATGACCTGTTTCGTTCCACAGGCGCACGGCCGGCTGGGAGAGAGTATGTTCATAGCTCAGCGCACTCAGGCTAGCTGTACTCAATAGAAAATACTTGCCACCCGAGGGTCCAAGACTCAGCCAGCATGCCGCGAGCACGCGCAAAAAGTGTCCGCTGGAAAACAGCAGCACATCTCCCTGGATGGAGCGAACACGCTTGACCACGCGATCGGCTCGCTGACCAATCTGCTCGGGCGTTTCGCCGCCCGGAGCTCCGTCACGAAACAATTGCCAATCAGCACGCTGGGCATGAATTTGGGCGCTGGTAAGGCCCTCATACTTTCCGTAATTCCATTCCATGAGATCCGGGTCCACTTCGGCCACGTCGCCGAATCCAGCGAGTTTGCAGGTCAGAGATGCACGCTGCAAGGGGCTGGTGAAGACCTTGGCAAAAGCTATCCCCTTCAGCCGCTCACCCAGCCGTTTGGCATTGCGCTGACCACGTTCGGTCAAAGGCAGGTCAGTAAGGCCGGTATGCTGCCCCGAGAGACTCCAAGCAGTTTCTCCGTGCCGGGCCAGATAAACCGCCGGAAGCGAATCACTCATGCTAATGCTCCTTCATCAGCGTTGGTTACCAGTCGATCAAGCTTGCACTACCTCGGCAACCAACTCTGGGCACAATGGTAGGCCCAACGGAGAGAGTACAGCCGCTCCACGGAGGCTGCCCGGCCGAGATTTGCGGACAACATCCAGATTCCATGCAGGCAATGGGAACGCTTCCATAGTGGCGAAGTACCAGATGCTATCACGCCAGGTGTCTCACCGCGAGTATGCCAGAGGCCTTCCAAGCTCCTGCCAATTTAAGAGAATGATCGATTCGACGCCGATCACACTTCACCCAGCCTAGGTTTGTGGTGTGGGCTGGTTGTTGTTGTATTGGGATGAATCTCGGACCCAGGAAGCATTCCGTGGTGTGCTAGAGGTCGCGTTCAGCACGATCCTCTCACTCGTTGATGGACGCCGCAACAAGTGTGACGTTCGGGATCCGTATTTCGGAAGTTCCCCCTTCCCATAATGGACCTCTGTCTCGGGTTTTACATTGAATGTCACTGCACTGAAATGGCCAAATCCGTTACCCTGTGTTTAGGACGTTGGAGGTGTTCCGGTGGCCCGGACACCAAAGATCGGTCCGATACGCCCGCCCGTTGAGCCTGCAGGAGATTCACAGTACACAACAGCTAGATGGTTTGGGGGCTCGCCTCGTCGACTGCTCGTCCCGCCTCGGGTGACGGAGTCGGATGTCGCTACTGCAGCAGCGACAGATTGTCCGGCTTTCTCCCAATCGCCTCCAAACAACAGAATCATTGCCGGGCTCCCGAGCAGGGAGTTGAATCACCTGAAGCCACATCTGCAGCGCATTTCATGGCATAACGGGGAGATTCCGATTGATGTTGCCGCGCGACTGGACTGTTTCTATTTTCCGGAGTTCGGGATGGTATGTACATTTGCCGTCATGGATGATGGAAGAACCGTAGCATTGGCGGCAATCGGACGGGAAGGTTTTCTCGGGGTGCCCGCCTTCTTCGGAGCAGAGATTGCACAGCTGCGAGCGGTGGTTGTCATTGACGGTGACGCTCTCAGGCTAGGTCGAGACCAACTTCACCGATTACTCCCGGTCAGCCCGCAATTCACAGCTGCGATGCGCCGGTATAGCAGCCGCTACCTGGAGCAAATTGCTGCAATCGGCGCCTGCCACGCGCTTCACAATGTGCCACAACGAGTTGCGTCTTGGATGCTGATAGCGCGTGACCGCACTGGCTCCAACCTGCTTCCCCTTACTCACGAATCTCTAGGCGAGGTGCTAGGCTGCAGGCGTGCCTCTGTAACCGAGTCGCTGGCTTTACTGGAGAACGCCAGGATCATTCGTTGCGCGCGAGGCCAAATCAGCATTCTCGACCACCGGCGACTGTGTCAATGGGCATGTGAATGCCATGTCTCAGTAAACAACTTGCGACGCACTGAGTTTGTCAGGTCTTGTGGAATTTAGGCGCCGTTCTGTGCGGTATCGGACTGACACAGTCGACCGTCCGAGGTACCTATTCTGCTGAGCAATATAGGGCTGTCGCTGTGCAGCCATGAAAAACCTCGGAGACTCCAATCTCGATGCCAGCGGTGGAGTTTCGTAGGACCGGCAAAGAGCACTGAATCTTTTCCAGTAGTTAAGTCTCCACAAACGGTCATTGACATGTCGGGGATGTGCGACGACGGCACAATGCTCAGTTGTTCGCGAACAAGTACGGCCAATCAGGTAATTGACAACCAGGCTAAACAACCAATTCTTAGATGCAGGAGGCTTGCAATGACACACAGAACGACGGGTCCCCAAGCTGTAACACGTGATCAGGAATCTCCCGACTCGACCGAGCAATTGGTTCGGGAGCGTGCCTATGAACTTTATGAGGAACGCGGTTGCGAGGCCGGGCACGAGCTGGACGACTGGCTACAGGCAGAGGAGGAAATCCTAGGGAAGAGAACCACGGATTCGGCAATGGCGGATGAAGTCGCGACCATGGTCGCGGCTGCGGTCTAAGTTAGAAATCGCGCTACTACTCATTTCATCCTCCCCATTGCTTGATGTGCTGATAAGTTGAGGCGGGCGCCCAGAAAATTCTATCTTTTTCTGCGACATCGCCGTGCCGGCGTGCACGCTGCGTAATGAGCTTGCGTCTGGATCATGTTCAATTGGCGCGCTATGTCTCCGTGACTGCATGCGATTTCTCCCGGCTTAAAACGGATGAGCTCCATCAGGCCTAAGGGCCAACGACTTTGTGAACGACACCAATACCAAACCTCGATTCATGACGGCACAATTAGCACGTCCACGGACGTGACTTACCACCCAAGCACCTGACAACAGCAATACTCATCGTTTCTTGCGCTGCTTCTCGGCTACCCGAATCCGCTCTGCCTGTGGGCGGTGGTTCTTCTGCCATGCCTTCCTTTCGACCCGCAGCTTCCAGGTGGTATCTAAGGCGCCGGCCAGTCCCCTCCTCTGTAGCGGCGGCCAGCAAATCTGCATCATGGATATGTCGGAGTCTCGCGGATGAGACAGCCTATGGCGGGGAACGGCCTGCTATTGCTCGCCGTTGGCTGTGTCGCAAGCGTGTGTGTTCTTTGTTGCCAGTAGAGGATGCGGCTCCGGCCACTCTACCGATTCTTGCCCTTATGGGCGTCCTCCGGCGGTTTGCCAATGAATAGCTATGATGATCTGGGTACCTTCATAAGGAAGTATTGTCGACTCTCAGGGGCGATCTATCCGTTCCGAGATGTAATGGAGTCTTGTTGTGTAACGCGGCCAAACAGATTAGGTGACTGCAATCGCCGGCAGTACTCCTCAAAATTCCTATGAGGTCCCTTCCAACGAAGATCGTCGACCTTATCGAAAACAGACACATCCAGTCGCAGGGTGGCGAGGGTACGAAACAACAGGGCATCGTTCCATGCGTTGAATAGTGATTCCGCCAGCGAACGGGCCTTTCGGATGGATGGGTGCCACTGTTGCCAATCCCTCGGAATGTCTTCGAGGTGCGGGTAACGAGATAAGGTAAGAGCCGCAGCCTTTACACCCCATCCAGGCAAACCTGGGAAACCGTCTGCACTGTCGCCGACCACGGCCAGGTAGTCGGGAATCGAGTGCGGCTTCACCCCGAATTTGGCTTCGACAGCGGCTTCATCCAGCAGGATATTACGCCTGCGATCCAGTTGAACTACTCGGGTTCCCACGACACACTGACTGAGATCCTTGTCCGGTGTGCAAATAAGCACCTGCCTGACACGGCCGTCCTTCGCTGCTTTATTGGCCGCAGAAGCGAGTGCATCATCAGCCTCGTAGTGGACCATTGGCCATACTGCCACGCCCATTGCTTCCAGTCCTTCCTCGAGAACGGGGAACTGTGAGAGCAGGTCGTGAGGTACGCCTTCACTGGTCTTGTATCCTGAATACAAATCATTCCGAAACGACTCCACGACATGATCGGTTGCAACACCGATGTGGGTTGCCCCACGCTCGATCATGGACAAGATGGAGGTCAGGACAGCACGCACTGCGCCGATTTCCTGACCCGTCGTGTCTGCGGCAGCAGGCACAGCGAAATAGTGCCGGAACAACTCATATGTTCCGTCAATCAAGTGCACATCCATGGCATTCCGGTCAGCTTACTGCAAGAGATGCTACACAACTAGCGGTTAGGGAAATAATCTCCGGTCGCTGACGTCAGCCGACCAAAATTTCCGGGTTGTCATGTTCGGTTTTACAAGGATTCGCGCACCCTTGCATCTGCAAAGCGATGGCCCAGAATTCTCTCGCTGCTTATTCCCCCTCTTCGGGGGGCTGCAAGTCGCGAACAGCGCAGCATGGCCCGCAATGGTTGCACCCACTAGTCGTCCAAGTGTGCGTTGATTGTGTCATTGTGGCACAGCGGGGGTGAGCAAATCTTTGAAGATCCGGGAGAGAGCTGTCCGGTCTGCTCACCGGTGTGGGCGCTCGTCCCTAGCTAATTAAAAGATGGTGCGCTGAAATCCCGGTTGGTAAAGAGTGCGGACCTGCATGGTAGTGGGGAAGTTCATAGCTGCGCGGAGATCTTGAACAGTTGATCCACCTCCCTCCGGGACCGCCGCCAGTCTTGGAGTGCTGATGGCTCTTGCCATTGTTGTAAGGGGGCTCGCTATCCTACCATCGGCTTGCGGGTTTGCGTTTCAACCCGAATTCCCAACTGGGCTGAGTTACTCCCGGTTGATACCGGAAAATGCTTCTGACAGCTTTCTCGGAGAGATCCGTCAACGCGATGCCGAGCTACGCTCACTTGCGATTTGCTCGACTGGGCCCGAAATAGCCTCAACGTCGGTAGCCGTTATTCGCGGATTCATCACAACCAGTCTTAATCTGGAAGGGCAGGCTTTCAGACGGGTTCGTCGACGCGATCGTAAGCCTCGTGATGAGCGCCGCTGCCACGTCGCTCGAACGGCAAGCGTAGTATGCGTGTCTTGGCGCCTCAGCCAGTATCCCGCTAAATACTCGCCACTGAGCCGCCGTCCACGCGCAGGTTGCTGCCTGTAATGAAGGAGGCCTGCTCCGACGCCAGGAAAAGCACGGCGGCGGCGACTTCCTCGGGGCGGCCAGAGCGCTTCAACTCGATGTGTGGCCTATTTTGCGCCAGGAAGTGCGCCTCCACCTCCTTACGGCTGACACCTCGCTCGCTCGCCATCTTTGTCAGCATCTCCTCCAGCAATGGCGTGAGGATGAACGCGGGAGAAACGGTGTTCACGAGGACGCCATCTATGGCATATGCCTTGGACAGGCTTTTGGTCAGGTTGTTCATTGCGGCCTTCGCAGCATTGTAGTGCGGCATCATGGCGTCCGGCTGAGTGCCGGATTCGCTGGAGATGTTGATGATGCGTCCCCATTTCTGCATCCGCAGCACAGGTAGCGTTGCGCGGGTAACCCGGACCGCCGACATAAAATTTAGATTGAAGGCATCCAGCCAGCCCTGGTCATTGAGTTCGTGAAAGGCGGCGAATTCGCTCACACCGCCAACGTTGTTGACCAGCACATGTATGGTGCTGAACTCCTCCACTACTTTCTTGACGACCTCGCCGGCTTCGTACGCTTGGGTCAGATCGGCGGCAAAATCCAGGACCTGGGCGCCCGTAGTCTTAACGATCTCCAGGGCGGTTTGGTGTAGTTCGTCTTCCTCGCGCGCGGTAATGGCAACTCTGGCTTGCTCGGCTGCAAAGGCCGCTGCGATGGCCTTGCCGATTCCTCGGCTCGCACCGGTGACCAGAACGGACTTGTTTCTAAGTCCCAGATCCATGGCTGCCCGCGATTCAAGCACATCCGCGCCTGGATGCGGTGGTTAACGACGTGGTACGTCCGGGCCCACAAGCCTATGGCAGATTGAGTATGCGTTGCTCAGGCAGAACTCAAGGGGTGCAGGAATCATTGCCCATCGCCCGACCCCCGACTTCATTTTGGCGAAAACGAGAGCACGCCGATCACAGCGCCGCCGACAACAAGTAGAGCAGGGTTGACCTTATACTGTAGCAAAATCAACAGGACGCCCACAGAGATCGCTGCGGTTTCCAAGCCGGAGATCGCCCCTCTCGCCATCGAAAAGCAGCCGGCCAGTAGCCGTCCGATCGACACCGGTGCCAGTCCCTGCTGAATAGAAGTCCTCCACGGCCATTTCTCGAGCTTTTTCCACAAACGGGCGACAATAAAGGCGAGCAGGGCCGTTGGTCCAAAAAAGGCTATCAGCACAACAACAGCACCCAGCAGTCCACCGGCCCAGTCTCCGATAGCGACAATCATCATCATATTGGGGCCGGGGGCCATCTGCCCCACGCTATACAGGTGAATCAACTGTGGAAAGGTGAGCCACTTGTGAACCTCGACGGTGAGTATCTTCATTTCCGGAAATGCCGCCATGCCGCCGCCGACGGTGAGCAGAGATAGATAAGCGAAAACCCGGATCAGCGCTGGAATCTGATTCATGGCGTCGCCCTCTCTTGCTGCCCTTTTCGAGGGTAATGGAACAGGATCGCCAGCAGCCCAACCCCGATCAAGGTGCGTGGAACCCCGAGGTGAAGCCGGTTGACCGCAATGACGGTCAGCGCCATGAAAACGAAGTCAAACCTGTTTGCCAGTGATTTCTTGCTAAGCCCCACAACGGTGAACAGGATCAGCCCGACTGCCGCAGCTGCCACCCCTTTCAACGCGGCCGTGATCCAGGCGTGATCACCGTGGATGTGGTAGAAGATACCCACGATATACATGAGCGCTGCACCCGGCAGGCAGATGCCGAGGATCGCAGCGATAGACCCCAAGGCGCCACGCAACTTCTCCCCAACCAGAATAGCCATATTGGTGGCATTCAACCCGGGAAGGCTCTGGCTGATGGAAAGCATCTCAACGAATTCCTTGTCATCGATCCACTGCTGCTTGATTACGAGGCTGCCGCGAAGGTAGGGCACTACACCCCCGAAGCTCGTGGCCCCAATAATCAGGAACTCGAGGAAGATCTGACCGATCGAGACTTCTGCCTTTCTTGGGGCGACGCTCGCAGGGGGTTCGAGAGCGACTTTTGTGGCAGAGTCACTCATGGCTTTGGGGCACATTGCCCTTCAGACGGTAAACCATTCCTGTCTTGGTTACGCCCAGAGCCAGCCAGTCCTGCACATCCTGCTGCAGGGTAACGTAGAATTGGGCAGCGAGTTTCTTCTGCTTTTCGGCAACGTCTTCCCTGCGATCAAATTTAACCTGGAAGGCGAACTCCCCAACCAGAGACTTATGCTCGCCACGGGTGCGCCACAATCCGATGTCACACTTGGCAACTATTCCCTTGCCGAAGTCCAGTTGACCCAAGGGCAGCAGCACTTCCTCTACGATGCCTTCGTTTACCAGGCTTATTTTCTCGTCATCGGACTTCTTGATGGCGGCAAGTGCCGGAAACACTTTCACCAGAGTAGCCACTGAGGTTCGATCTGCCTCGTGCATTTGGCTCAATCCGAACTGGCAGTTGTGCGAGTAGAGAATGCGATATCCGCCGACCTGGTCCTTCAAAGGAAGGGCCTCAGCCTTGAACTTGATACGGTACTTCCCGGCGAT
>CAZDYZ010001085.1:0-1521 GCA_964509525.1 uncultured Acidobacteriaceae bacterium | reverse complement strand
GACCTGCCGTACGATTACCTCATCCTCGCCACCGGAATTCAATACAACTATTTCGGGCACGACGATTGGCGTCAGGTTGCCCCCGGACTCGAGTCGCTGGAGGACGCCGACAAGATCCGAGGCAAAATCTTGCTGGCTTTCGAGCGCGCCGAGGAGATCGCCGCGCTGGGTCAAGCAACTACGCAGGCCATCCAGCAGTTACTCACGTTCGTGCTGGTCGGCGCTGGTACAGTTGGCGTGGAGATGGCCAGTACTCTGGCGGAAATGTCGCGCATGGCTCTACCTCGCGACTTTCGCCATATTGATCCGGGATCGGCGCAGATCCTGTTGTACGAGGCAGAGGCACGCGTGCTACCTGGCTATCCTGAACTTCTCTCCATCTGGGCACACCGGCATCTGGAGAGCTTGGGTGTAAAGGTCCACACCAACACTCGCGTTACCAGCGTCGATGCCGAAGGAATCACGGCAGGCGGCGAGCGAGTTCTCGCCAGCACTGTGCTTTGGGGAGCCGGCGTCCTGGCCTCGCCAGCGGGTCGCTGGTTAGGTGCCGAGACGGACAGGTCGGGAAGAATCATTGTCAACCCCGATTTGTCCGTGCCCGGTCATGCGGACATTTTTGCCATTGGAGATACGGCTTACGTGGTCGCCCACTCCCGGAACCTGCTGGGCATCAAGGCGAAACAGCCGGGGCCCATGCCCGGGGTTGCACAGCCAGCGATTCAGGAGGGCCAGTACGTCGCTCGCGTGATCCGCCGGCGGGTTCAGGGACGGCCGGCTCCAGCGCCATTCTGGTATTGGGACAAGGGCGACCTTGCCATCGTGGGCCGGGCCTCCGCGGTCGCTGACCTCCGTTTTCTCCGCTTTACCGGTTTTTCCGCCTGGATCGTCTGGGCGGTTGTACACATTTATTTCCTCATCGGCTTCGCCAACCGCTTCTTCGTCTTGCTGCAGTGGGGCCTAGCATTCATCACCAAGAGACGCCAGGTCCGCATCTTTCCCAGCGACGTGAGATCGGAAGGCTCTTAGGAGCCATCTCACCTCGGAGGCAAGTAATAATGCGCCGGTAGTTTAGATCAGCCACTGAACTATGTTTGGGAAAGGACACCACCCACGGGGTCAGCAAGCAAACTGAAAAGGTCTCTTATGCTGACCTCGGAGAAGCGCACCTCGCTATTGTGAACCTTCAACCTGCAGACTCTTGGAGTCTGCCTTCGCCTGCTGGGTGGGAGGTGCACCAGGATGGTGGCGAAAGGCTTCGATGCCCATGCGCAGCAGGTCATATGCTCCGTAGATGAAATTTGCGCGCCAGATGTCGCTACGGAAGGTCAAGATCTGTCGGCGGATGTAGCGGAAAACGTGATTGCCCGCCTTGAAGGTCGTTCCCGCAGTAGAGGATGGCAAGTCAGGCAGCAGCGGCTGGCACTCTTTTAGTTGCAAGACGGCAAGCTCGCCGTCAGTCCGTATCACGTCCCCGTTGGCATTCTCGGTGAAACTCGGCATTCCAGGCCGGGGAACGAGATG
>CAZDYZ010001084.1:0-2001 GCA_964509525.1 uncultured Acidobacteriaceae bacterium | reverse complement strand
CCGGCTACCGATGACAGGCTAGGAGCGCATCAACGGGTCGCCTCCGCGATCGTAGAACTCGTGACTACTCATGATGGTGGTAGGGCGATATCGCTTTGTGGTTCCTGGGGAAGTGGCAAGTCCACCGTTGTTGAACTAGTGAAAAAGGCGATAGAAGCTCACGTTGACGCGGAGGCGAAAACCAAAATATTTGTGTTTGACGCCTGGGGCCACGAAGGAGATCCCCTACGACGCGCGTTCTTAGAAAATATCTTTGAATTCCTAAAGCAATCGGACTGGGTGAGGGAAGAAGAGTTTTCGGACGCTTTTGACATCATAAGAAACCGTAAAGAGACCATCGACTCCACGACGGCTCCTGTACTGACGAGTTGCGGCAAGCTAGTTGCGATAACGCTCTTCTTAGTTCCCTTTGGGTTGGCCATCTTTGCAAAGACCGACTTTACCCAGCCTCTTTTCTGTCAGGGACAATTTCTGGTCGGTTCCGTCTTAAGTTTACTTCCACTATTAGTGCTGCTCCTCGTATGGCTCTCTTTCAGGCCGACAATATTCGTCTGGCGCCGCGCGTTCTGGACGAAGAATCGATCGGCTCACAAAGGGGAACAATTACTCGGACTACTATGGAACAAGATCGAGACAGTTAACCGCTCGACGACTGTTCGGACACCTGACCCAACGAGCCTTGAATTCGAAAAGCTATTCGGATCGCTCTTAGACCGGGCTCTTATCCCGAGGCGAAAACTCATAATCGTGATCGATAACCTCGACCGTCTGCATCCAGCCGACAGTTTGCACGTTTGGGCGACCATGCGAACCTTCTTTGAGGTGGACGGCAAACGGACAAGTGGGGTAAGGGTATTTGGCTGCTTGTGCCCTTTGATCCGCATGGTATCAGGCGGATTTGGTGCCCGTGCCGCCGAGAGCGAACAGGGAACACCTGCGATCAAACGGGATGCCATCGTCCAAAATCCTACACGAAGCGACAGACAAGTTGGCGACGGCAGCTCGACTCGGGTCCAACCCGAATCCATAACTCTCTCACAGGACTTGGCGGATACTTTCCTTCAAAAGACCTTCCAAATCCGTTTCGAAGTTCCCGAACCAATTTTGTCGAATTGGAGCGGCTTTTTCCTCGAGCAAATCGGTGCCGCATTTCCGAAGCATCCGAAGTCTGAGCTCGAGAGGGTTCACCTTGTTTACCGACACGCTGTTGAAGGCCTTTTGGTTACCCCGCGCGCAATCAAACTCTTCATCAACGAACTCGCTGCTATCCACTTACAGTGGCAACACAAAATTCCGCTCGTCACTCAGGGTGCGTGGGTTCTTTACCGTGAGGCTCTCTCCTCTACATTGCTTTCCACGGAAATAGCTATAGATGCGAGAATTCAGATCTTGTTAGACGATTCAAATTGGCTTCAACATTTCGCAGCCCTTCACTTCAACATCGAGCCAGGAGAGGCATCGCAGGTACTTCTCATGCCTGAAGTCCGCCGCGCATTAGAGGCTGGCGATGTGAAGCAAATCACTCACCTTAAGGGGATACCTGGAGCCTTACAAGTATGTGAGACTGTCGTTTCGCAGGAGTTTTCGAGATGGGCGGAACACGAACCAAACTGCCTCGCATTTGCGTCGCTTTCCCTAAGGGGCTTTAACATCGAGAGCAGCGTGACCACCTGTAACGCAATCTGGAATTATCTACGGGTCGGTATCACACGGGCTCTTCGTTGGAGGCCCTTGAACGAGAAGGTAGCCGAAGGTTTGGTGGTGTTCCTGCGTGACGGAGCGGGCAACAGTTACCCGAAAGTCGCCGAATGCCTTATAACAAGTATTAACCAGAGCTCTGTAGAACCGCTGCAAGGCAGCGGGACCACCCCTTCTCCGGCAGTAACCCCGGAAGAATGGGGGCGAGCCGCCGCGAGCCTGTTGCTGGAGATCGATCGTAGGCCCGGCGGCGCTCAACTAGCAGAACGGTTATGGTGCCAACGCCGACCAGACCACTTGACG
>CAZDYZ010001083.1:0-8886 GCA_964509525.1 uncultured Acidobacteriaceae bacterium | reverse complement strand
GCGGCAGCCATGGCGGGAATGGCGGCCTTGCGTGCCGGTTGCGGATTGAGCACTGTCGCCACACCAAGAAGCGCACTGGCCAGCGTTGCCGGATTTGCGGCCGAGCTGATGACAGAGCCGTTGCCAGAAACCGGCAAGGGTACTATCGCTATGGGAGCGATTGAGAGCGGTCCTTTTGGGCAGATTCTGAAGTCAGCTGACGTGGTGGCAATCGGCCCGGGTATCGGACGCAACACCGAAACGACGGAGTTCGTACACGAAGCAGTGCGACAAGTAAAGGTCCCGCTGGTCCTTGACGCCGACGGTCTCAACGCATTTCAAGGCCGCACCCACGAACTGGACGGCCGTCAACGTCCCCTCGTGCTAACTCCGCATCCTGGTGAAATGTCGCGGCTGACTGGTATCTCGATCAAAGATGTGCAGGCTGACCGCCTCAGCGTCGCTCGTAACTTCGCGCATCAGCACCAGCTCATTCTGGTACTAAAGGGGAACCGCACCATCATCGCACTGCCGGACGGCACCGCGTGGGTTAACCCGACCGGTAATCCGGGAATGGCCACCGGTGGCACCGGCGATATCCTTACCGGCATGACCGCCGGCATCATAGGCCAGATGCAGAAGGACATAGCGCATGCCGCCATCGCGGCGGTATACATGCATGGGTTGGCCGGCGACATCGCCGCCGAGAAAGTTGGCGAGCATTCGTTGGTGGCCACTGATTTGCTCGGAGCTTTGCCGGAAGCCTTCCGCCTGGCTACACAGTGGGCAGGAAAGAGGACCGCGCGAATCGGAGGATCGCCAGTGTCCCCGAGTCAGAGCGGAGCCATCGGTTGAAAATGACTAGCACTTAGTTTGCCCAGCCCCGCCGGGTGGCGTGCAACGTCACGAACTGCGTGTTCGAGAAGCAAAATGATGGCTTCCCGTAAGAACTTCAGGGAGGCACGCACGAACCTCTCGGCAAGGCTGACCGTCGCTCTGCCTGCCACGGTCGAAGCAGCTGTCCGCATGGACCGCGGGATGCAGGCACTTCTCAGCCGAATGCCAGTGCGGATGCATTGTCACCGCGGGGTCAGTTCCGTGCTACTGATTCTGCTTCTACATTATTTCTCCTGGAAGATAACCCAGGTACGGACTCTCTCTAGATCAAGCCGCATGCTGCACTGGCCGGGAGCAACGTGCGCAAAGTAAATGCTGAACTCGCTCTCAGGACTCGACAGCTCCCCGTATTCCATCGGGACCCTTGCGAGATCCTCCTGTTGATTGTATTTGCCGCTCGTATCAGTGCTCCTGGAAATAACCAGAATCCACTGCTTTTCGGACGGGATAACGAACATTGTGTATGCCCCGGTGGGTATGACCGTGCCTCCAGCCGTAATGGGGGCATTGGAGAACATCGTCATCGGTTTGCCACCTGGCATCCAGACCCTGTCGTACGGTATCTCATACCCGAACACGGGTGTTCTGGAGTTGATGCTCATCCTCTGGTATTCGACTACTAGCTGCTTCGTCGAATCAAAGTTACATGTCGCTGTAGCTTGTGAGGTCGTATCCTGTGCCAATAAGGTTGGAGAAAAGACAGAGAAAGCACAGACGACAAAGAAAGAAAACAAGCGACGCATCGTATGTCCTCCGCGTTAGATCAGTCCGAACAATTCTTCAAACCACGATGACTGTATGTCCAATTCAACTGTCAGCGCGCCAGCAGAGATAGCCTGGTGGAAACCGGTAATTGCATTCGTAACGGGGTTCCCGGCATGGTCCATTCCCCACTTCTAGCCACTATGATGCAGATACATCGTATTAAGATGCGTTCCCTTTACTTTTCTTGGGAACCGGCCGGTTAATCGTACGTCCAGTCTGATGCTTGACAAGCGCTGATATATCGTGAGACGATAATATCGTCTGTGTTATGCAGAGTGAAAAGAACAGTCTGCGGGCTGCCGACTACCAAGCTTTGGCAGACTTCCGCTACCAAATCCGCCGTTTCCTGCGATTCAGCGAGGAAGCAGCCCGCAGGGTAGGGCTTGAGCCTCAACATCACCAACTGATGCTCGCCGTAAAAGGGGCACCGGGAAGCATCGAGCCACGGATCGGCTGCATCGCGGAGCGCCTGCAGATTCAGCACCACAGCGCCGTCGAGTTGGTGGACCGTCTGGTGAAGCGAGGTCTGATTCAAAGGATCCGTGGAAAAGCAGACCGTCGTGAGGTACACGTAAAGCTGACTGCCAAAGGCGAACGCCTGCTGAAAAACCTGACGCTATACCATCGTGACGAATTGCGAACGGCGGCTCGGGCGCTTGTGCCCACACTGAAGAAGATGATGAATCCGTCGCGCCGCAAGCATACGGTGTCTGGAAGGCAGCACCCCTTAGCACGATCGGGGAAACGATGAAATAGAAAGGCAATCGCGTTCGCGCTGGGTCGCAACAAGCACGACGATGAACGGGAATATCTAGGCGATTTCCCGACTACACCGGAAGTAATCCCTATTGCCTTCTTAGCATTGGCGTTGATATCTTCAGTGCCTTCGTCGCCTTTGCCCTACCGCGGCTGATCGGAGGATTTTACCAGCCTGTTTTTCTACCACCCGTGGAGTAAGGCGCTGGTCTTCCCGCCGGGAACTATCCGGGCGGGTGGAGGTTCTTGTCCCCATGACTCGCGGTCTCACTAACAGCCTCATGGTGCTATGCTTCTGAGCGAAACCGTGGCACAGCATCCTCGAAGCCATTGAGGCCGTCCCGCTGAAGGGCGGCAAGATCGAATCCAGGTGGCCATTCTGAAGCCCGTCTCCTCGGCTATATCGATCGTCTCCGGCGGGCCGTTCGGCGCTGAAACCAATGTCATATCCGTGAGAACTAAACCGTAGGTAGTGTCCTAAAGGGGCGTTGCTTTTAGGACAGTACTAAGCTCTTGAAAGTAGTGGTATGAGGCCTTACCATCAGGTGACCCTCTCGGCTCTGCGCAGGCCGAAGTGGCTTGCTGTCCATTCAAGCGCCAACTGGCCAGCCCTATGTCTGAGCTGACGGGCCCGCTACCGACCGGAGAAATCGTTGCCAGGAATTACCAGATCCTGGAAAGGATTGGGGCCGGCGGTATGGGTGTAGTGTATCGGGCACGCGACCTGAGGCTGGAGCGTACAGTCGCACTTAAGTTTCTCCCAGCAGAACTGAACGCCAGCGTCAAGGACACAGAACGGATCATAAAGGAGGCGCGCATTGCCTCCTCCCTTGACCACCCCAACATTGCCGCGATCTATGGGATCGATGAAACTCCAGATGGTCGCATCTTCATCGTCATGGCCTATTACGCAGGCCACACCCTGGCTGAGCGAATACATCTTCACGGCGACATCCCCATTCCGGAAATACTTGACATCACAGCCCAGATCGCAAAAGGCTTGGCCGAGGCGCACCGCCACCACATTGTGCATCGCGATATAAAGCCTGCCAACATCATGCTCACCGAGAACGGCGTGGTGAAGATCGTTGATTTCGGCCTCGCACATGTCGCCGAGGTAACAGCGACACTTACCCACGGCACCTATGGCACCGCGAATTACATGTCACCGGAACAATCCCTAGGCAACCCGATAGACCAGAGAAGCGACATCTGGTCCCTGGGCGTGGTGCTGGTGGAAATGCTGACCGGCAATAACCCATTCAAACGCGAGAGCGTGCCGTCGACAATCTTCGCCATCCTGAATGATCCGCCCGGTACGCTCGAGGGCATCCCGATCGAGGTTCAGCAGATTGTCTATCGCGCGCTGTCCAAAGACCCGCTCCATCGTTACCAAAGCTGTTCCGAGATGCTGCGGGACTTGGAGCAGGCGAAGAGCACCGTCGTAGCGTCGGACATTCCCGATCAGACCAGGTCGCTGAAGAAGAGCAAACTGGCTGCCGAGCTTCGCCAGCATGCATCGGAGGCCTCCAAGTCCGCGTGGCCGCTTGTTGCCCGGCCGGTCCGCAACTGGCGGCCCATTTGGGTAGCAGCTGTGGCACTGGCTGCTGCAGCATGCGCGGTCCTCGCGTTTTATCCTCCAGCGCGGCATCTCGTTGTTGGGCGGGTTAAAACACCTGCGGCCACCACATTGGTACCGCAAACCGGAGTCTTGGCGATCTTGCCGTTCCAGGCGATCATAGGCAACCAGAAGTTGACCGCCTTGGGTCAAGGTGTGGTGGAGAACGTGACCGCTAAGTTGGGACGACTGAGTGAAACTCACTCCCTGGAGGTGATCCCGGCGCGAAACCTGCAGGAGAAGGGAATCACTACGTTGGCTCAGGCTCGTAAGCAATTCGGTGCCAATCTCGGTCTCACCGTCAACCTGCAGCAATCGGGAGAGTTGATTCGGGTGACCTACTCTTTAGTTAACGCTGAGACGGGGACCGCCATTGGAGGCGACTCGGTCACGGTCCCTGCGGCGGACGTGTTTTCCGTGGAAGATGACGTAGCGGAGGGCGCGGTGAAGGCGCTCCAGCTTAAGCTTCAGCCCGAAGAACAGACCTCGCTCAAAATTCACGGCACGAGCAATCCTTTAGCCTATAACTACTTTTTGCAAGCCTCGGGATATCTGTTGAACCGCACCAGCGCAGAAGACGTCGGCAACGCGATATTGATGTTGAAGGAAGCGTTGCGAGTGGATCCCAACTTCGGCCCCGCGAAGGCGAGTTTAGGTGAAGCCTACTGGCGAAAGTACTCGCTCACCAGAGACAAGGCATGGACCGAGCAGGCGAAAACGGAGTGTGATGGGGCAGTGAAGCTGGGCAACGCCGGTGCGGCGGGTCATAGTTGCCTGGGCCTGATAGCTGACGGTACAGGACGGTATCGCGAGGCTGTCACAGAGTACCAGCGGGCGCTAGATCTGGACCCAAATAACGCGAATTCCGAAATCGGACTCGCGCTTGCCTATGAGCACGCTGGAGCAATCAACGAAGCCGAGCAAACCTACCAACGCCTCGTCGATGCGCATCCTAACAGCCCTGACAGTTATAACTCTGCGGGGAGTTTTTATTGGCGTCGGGAGCAGTTCGACAAAGCGGCACAGATGTTTCAGAAGGCCACTGTACTCGCCCCGGAAGGATACGCAGCCTACGTCAACCTGGGAGCTACTTACAACTATATGGGCCAGTACGACAAAGCGATTGAGCCTCTAAAAAAATCGATCTCGATACGGCCTTCTTATGCCGCCTATGTCAACCTGGGCAGCACATATATTCACTTGAGAAGGTTCGCGGATGCGGCCGCGGTTTACGAAGAGGCGATCAAGTTGAGTCCCCGGCAATTCATCACCTGGGGCAGTCTTGGTGAGGCGCGCTACTACTCAGGATCTAAAGATCAGGCTATGCAGGCTTTCCATAAGGCGGTGGAACTCGCCTCGGAGGAGCTCAAAGGCAACCCCCACGACCCGGATGTACTCAGCAGCATAGCCGTTTACTGTTCTGCAATGGGTGATCGAGATCAGGCATTGCTCTACCTGCAACAAGCTTTGCAATACGGGCACAATGACAAGGACGTCGTTCTGGATGCGGCTTCCGTCTACGATTATCTGGGTGAAACGGGGCTGGCGGTAGAGTGGCTCACAAAAGCCGTCCACGAGGGGCTTTCTCCCAGCAGGATACGAGACGACCCTGAGTTCGACAACCTCAGGGACAACCCAGGTTATCAGCAGTTGACGAATAAGACACAGACGTCCCAATGACTTGCTCTGACGCTAGTGGCTTCAGACCCGCGGACAGGCAAGCAGTAAATCAGCTCGTGGATGAGGAAAAAGTCCGTGACGAGTTTAGATGCCGTATCTGTTTTCGCTCAAAGGAGGCAAAATGCCCGTTCACAACGTAAATGTTTGTAACGACTTTACTGCTGGTCCCGGAGATACGGTAAACTTCAGCAACTCATCAGGCACAACCTGTAACATAAGCCAGTTGGGAACCGATCCCTGGCCGTTCACAAGTGGTCCGCCACTTAAGGTTCCGCCAGCTGGAGCGACCACTCTCATAAAGTCACCGCTGGCCCCAGGCACCTACAACTACAACGTCGATTGCTGTCCAACCCAAACCGGAAAGTGCGTAATCGTTTCCTAGCAACCCTTCGGGGATCGGGCGGCGATACACCACGTCGACGCCCGGTCCGATCGGAGACCGGAACAACTCCGTAGTGCCCCGCAGAGAGGAGCGACCATCGGTCCTCTTCAGACACCACACGGTTAACGGTTCCCACAAGTTCGAGTCCGCTCCCGACATTGACATTTCCCCCTGTGGTTTTTCCTCCTTGAATCGATGCAGCTCGCAGTGACGTTCTCAGGAAGGGCGCGACCGATTCTGCTTCAGTGCGCTGTTGTGCCGGTGATCCCTTCCAGAGCCAGGGCTGTCTTGAACCTCTGGCCGCTGCTTAGCGATAGTCCCTTGGTCGCCGCGAGGTGCTGAAGATTTGTGTATGCCGAAAGCCCGGCACCAGCCCCAACCTTGGTCGAGACTTCGAGAACCTCACCCGTGGGCCACTCCCAGAGCTCCAGCGTGAGTTTCGGGAACGGCGGCTGACCTTTGATCTGCCAATCCGTTGACTTGATATCGGCAACCCTTTTGACCAGAGTCCAATCAATCGGGACGTGTGCCTGCTTCAAGAGTCGCTTTTGAGCGGGGCTGAGTAGTGCAAAGATTTCATTTCCCGTTTCTGGAGGGGCGGCGGCAAATTTTGTCTGAATCGAATAGGAGCGATATTCTATTCCCCCGGTCAGATCTACTTCGCATTTGTATTGGTCTTTCACGCCAGACATTTCAACAATCTTTCTTTCAGCGGGTGTTCGCAGTTTCACAGTAAGATCGGCGGTTGTGCCTTGCCTTAATCGCACGATTACACCCTGCGACAGCAAGTCGAGCGCGCTCGTATCGAAGAGATAAACCCAGCCGGACGTTCCGGTTCCGGCATGGAATGCCCTCATCGCAGATTGGATCTCACTCGGAACAAGCAAAAGCTTGACTTCGACCCCACACTGTTCTTGGGCCTGCGCTGCGATCCCAAGCCATAACAAAATCCATACCCAGAAACGTACAAAGGATCTCATCGGTCACTCACCCTAACGGCTACAAGCCTCGCACAGAACGCCGATCAAACAAAAGGTAACGCAGATGAAACACAGCCAAAGTCCCACGGCCCGCGGGCCATGCGCGCAGTGTAAGCGCTTGAGGATCCGACTTTTGGCTTGGAAACCAAGCTACATGGTGTTGAAATTTTCAGCGCTCCAGCCTTCGTTAAGGTAACTTTGTAGCAGGTTTCAGAAGATGGTTGGCCCTGTTCCCGGCTTGGACCGCTCAGTGAGAGCGAGCCAGGAAGTCCGGGCCTGGGCCGCATGAGGACGGATGGGCATAAGGGTTGCTCTCAACCACCGGACGCAATACCGGTACGACAAAGCTGTTTCACTCGGTCCACAGGCGCTACAGTTGCGTCCAGCTCCGCATTGCCGAACCCCGATTCTCTCCTACGCGCTTAAAGTCACTCCGTCCAGTCGTGTTCTGAGGTGGCTGATTGATCCCTATAACAACCATGTGGCACGCCTTTTTTTCCCGGACAAGACGGCCGAGCTTGTGATTGATGTGAACCTCATCGCCGAGTTATCTCCCTTTAATCCGTTTGATTTTTTCCTCGAACCGGGAGTAGAAAATTACCCTTTTGAGTACACGTCCCAGCTGGCAAAGGATCTGGAACCGTATCTCTCACTTGAACTTGCCGGCCCTCTTCTCCAGGCTTTTCTCAAGAACCTCTCGCATGAGAAGCGCGGAACGATCGGCTTTTTGGTCGACCTGAATCGCAGGGTGCGAACCGAAGTCGGATACGTAACCAGGCTGGATCCGGGCGTCCAGACATGCGAGCAGACTCTCGAGACGCGCACAGGCTCCTGCCGTGACTCTGCCTGGTTGCTGCTGCAGATTCTCCGGCATTTGGGAATCGCTACACGCTTCGTCTCGGGATATCTAATTCAATTGGCTCCGGATGAGGGCAATTCGGGAGCCCCCGGCAGTCTACAAAATGACTCCGCCGAGTTGCATGCCTGGGCAGAAGCCTTCTTACCCGGTGCGGGTTGGATCGGGATGGATCCGACGTCGGGCCTTTTCGCCAACGAAGGGCACATCCCGCTGGTCTGTACCCCAAACCCTTGCCAGGCTGCTCCCGTCGGAGGCACTGTCGAGCCGTCCAAGGTCGAGTTCAGCCACTCGATGTCGATCCGCCGTCTGAACGAGGCCCCACGACCATCCAAGCCGTTCACGGAGAGGGACTGGGCTCGAGTCCAACAGATCGCACACGTCGTCGACCGCGACCTTGCGGCGCAGGATGTACGGCTGACCATGGGAGGCGAGCCCACCTTTGTCGGCATTGACGAGCCCGAAAGCCCGGAATGGAACATCGATGCCCTGGGAGCGATGAAGCTGACCCGCGGTCTGGCTCTCATCCGCCGTCTCCGCGACAGACTCGCATCTGGCGCAATGCTTCACTTTGGGCAAGGCAAGTGGTATCCCGGCGAGCTGCTTCCTAGATGGGCGCTGAGCTGTTATTGGCGCAGTGACGGAGTCCCTGTCTGGGAGAATATCGATCTCATAGCTTGCGAAAATCTGGACTACGGCTTTGGCGCAGCCGATGCTCTCCAGTTTATGGAAGCGCTTACGCGCCGGCTTCAGGTGAGCTCCGAGAACGTGTTGCCGGCTAATGCCCAGGCCGAGTCGACCGAGCCCGCGGGGTACATTATGCCCGTTCGCCGCTGCCAGCTGGCGGGCCGGTTGTCCTGGTCAAGCCAGTTGTGGTTCCCTCGTCCGGAGCGACTTGTGCTGATGCCCGGTGATTCGGCGATTGGCTATCGCCTGCCAGTCGAGTCGATGCCCTGGGTGGCTCCTGATGAAA
>CAZDYZ010001082.1:0-1548 GCA_964509525.1 uncultured Acidobacteriaceae bacterium | reverse complement strand
GTATTGGGCTAAAGCCCGGCGCTTCCAGCTTTTTCGAAAAGCAAGTGACATTCATCGATACACCCCAGCTCTGCTGGGTAACACTTTTCCTCCTGGCGAGATGAAGGTGCCAGCCGTTTCCCTTCCGCTTCCGACTCCCTTTACTTACGAATTAGTTACCACCACCGGATCAAGTCCGTCACCCGTTTCCGGATTTCGACAAATTGGGGATCGCTCGGCCGCCGCGGGCGGGGCAGATTGACATCCACCTCGGCCCTGATCTTGGTGGGCTTGTTGCTTAGGATCAGGATTCGTTCGCCTAAATACACGGCTTCTTCGATGTTGTGGGTCACGAAAATCACGGTGCTGTGCAGCGCCTGCCACAGCTTGATGAGTTCGTCTTCCAGGTAGTACCGCAGTTTGATATCGAGCTGGCCGTACGGCTCGTCCATCAGCAGGAGGTCCGGATCCACGACAAAAGCCCGGGCCACGGTGATGCGCTGCACCATGCTGGCGGAGATCTGATTGGGATAGAGGCCGGCCGTCTCGGCCAAGCCGACGAGCCCCAGAATGTACTTCAGCCTTTCCTGGATCTTGTCCTTCGGGAAGCGTTTCAGTTCCATCCCGAACGCTATATTCTCCGCGACCGTTCTCCACGGCATGGCCGTGGGTTCCTGGAACACAAAAGAGATATTGTGTTTCCGGGGATTGGCGACGGCGCCGTCGATAAAAATATTGCCTTTGGTGGTAGGAATGAGCTTGGAAAGGCAATTGAGAAATGTCGTCTTGCCGCAACCGGTCGGCCCCACTATGCAGAGAAACTCTCCCTTGCCGACGGAAAAAGAGATGTTGTCGAGAACAAGCAACTCCTTGAAGCGCTTGGTCAGGTTCTTTACCACCACCTTAGCGGGTCTATCGCCGCTGCTTGCCAGCGGTTCCCTCCCCACCTCCGGCAAAGGCAGACCCGTCGCACCGGAGGGAAGCGTGTCGGCGTCGAGGTTGGAGTCATCGCTCATGCGGATGTCTCTGCATCCGCAAGGGCTAGTGCCTTGTGAAAGATGTCTCCCGGCGTGATTTCCGCCAGAAGCTTGGGAACTTCGTCCTGCCTGATCTCGTCAGCATTGAGGCCGATCTTTGCACTTTCCATCGGTATGCGACGGCCTCCTATTCCCGAATGGTCCCTTGTCTACCTTGAAAGCATCGTGCGTTATCTTTAGCAGGAGATTCTACTACACAAGGGCAACTTCATTGCCAATGATGTGAAAGCCACGACGCTGCTCGGAACTGTAGTGCAGGAAAGGGTTTACGCAAACGGAAGTGACTCGGAACCGTTGCATTCTGCAGCCGATTTTGTTCTCTACTGTCAGGATTTTCTTACATGTCAGGTTATCAAGAAAGACTGGCAGCCTTGTGTTGTTCTGCGTGCGAGCAAGCGGAAATGGTCACTTTCCATAACAGCTTGCAGGTAATGCAAAACGGATCAGCGAGACGCCAGCTCTAAAGGTGTCCAGATTTTCTTACATGTTCAGTTGCGGTTCGGGAAGTGTAGTGCGCAAGTATTTCGTCCGC
>CAZDYZ010001081.1:0-2111 GCA_964509525.1 uncultured Acidobacteriaceae bacterium | reverse complement strand
CGGAGCGTGACGCGATCGTTTTCCACATAGATCATGGTCACCTCCGGTCCTGGGGTACTCAATTCGTGCACCAACGCATTTCCGCGCGACGCTACCCGGATCGTCAACGGCATCGGTTGATCCGTAGACCATGCAGGATTGTCAGACGTTACAGAACCAACCCAGCTTCCGGCCAGAGCCTTCATCGCGTCGAAGGTCTTTTGCGCATCAGACGGGGTCTGCGTTTGCGCTTGAGTCTGGGCGAAAGCGAGGTTAACGAATGCGGCCACAGTCACAGCCGTTATCAACAGACCAAGGGGCAAGATGAAACGATGCAACTTCATGTTTGTTCTCCTTGAGCTTCAGCTAATCGAGGCAACAGCCGACAGTGCTCCGGAGCGGTCAGCTATAGTGTTATACTTAACTAAAACACTATGAGATGGCAAGCCCTTTTTTGAAGTTTTTTCTGCCATTTAGGCCATGCCCACATTTGGCTCTAATACCCGGCGTAAGTGTCAGGAACAAAATGAGTTAGAAGGAAGTGCTTGCCAGCGGTGCCCTCGGCAGCGAATCGCCTTTCCTGCCACGAATACGGACGAGGATTCGAGATTCAACTCGTTCCGCAAGTTGTATCAACTGTCACTAATTCATTGGACGAGCAGTTAGTGGGTCAGTTTGCGATTAGCCGGGAAACGCCGGGAGTCCGTCGCCGATGGAGACTGCTTGCAGACGGTGTGCCACGGCCCATCGGAATCCGTGGAGAAATAGCAGAACGACGAATACAAAAAATGCGAACGCCACAACAGGCCCAAACACGTCAAACCTGGCGGCGGACAGAGACACCGCTGAGTTTTCAACTCCTCGTAGGGTATTGAACACTTCGTTCGAGCAACAGAGACCAAACAACAGGAAGAGCATTGTGTGGAATTCACGCAAGGTTTGTGCTTTGGCCATCATCTTGTTTACTTGGACCATTTCTGCCTTTTCCCGTTTTGCCATCAGTCGAAGACGAACTGTAATGTGGGTGAGACTATACGTCGAGTGAGCGGACGCTGCCAGCAGGCAGATCAAGTAGAGCTTGGCTGTAAGGGTGAGCGCAGCCCAAATCGACCGAAAATCCCAATGCACAGTAAGAATCGGCATTCTCGCTTACTACTGAGACACCGGACCATTATGTTTGGTTCCCACTCGGCAATGCACCACTACCTCCTGGCAAACGGGCAAAACCGAAAACTGACCCACTTCCGACGAGTACACCTGCTTGACACCTTTGCGGTTTCGTCCGTACGATGGAAGATTGTCCCGGGCCGGCGTAGCTCAGTGGTAGAGCGAGGGTCTCATAATCCCTAGGCCGTGGGTTCGATTCCCCCCGCCGGCACCATTGATTTCATTAGACTTAACCCCATTTTGGGCCTGTTCGCGTATCCGCCGCGTATCCTGACCTGAATCTTTAGGGCAAGAAATCGTGCAGGAAGAACCGCGAAAAGTTCATTGCGGCCTGACCGAAACGATGCCCATTACAGAGCACTCGGTTCAATTATTCGCTGCTGCAACCATGCGACGGCTCGTGCTGCGTAGACCCGTTCATCCTCACGTTGAGCGGCTGTCGACGCCCCGGTGAGAACCATCTTCAGATCCTTCCACGTGAGCTGACCGATAGCCTTCACGTTATGCAAACCATCGGGCCGGTGCGCTTGGAGTTTTGCTCTTGGAATCGAGAGATCGTTGTATTCGCGTAATCGCTTTATCCCCTCAGGTGATCGAGCCTCGGACGAAATTAGCAGACTGAAGAAGAATTGCCGGACGCCAGCATAGTAACTGCCGACATCAATATTCCGAAGGACTTGGTCGCGGTCCGGTCGGGTGGTTGTTCGAGTCGATATGTCGCTGCGGTACTTGGCTTCAATGAACCATACCCAAGTCGGAGCTTCAACGACAACGTCGATCTCCGACGCACCCTCGTCGCCGCCAGAAAGTAAGCCAAGCGGCGGTGGAACACTTTCCCATAGCCTGACTACTGCGTTGAGGTCAGTCGGACAAGGGCGCAATGGAAATGCACATTGCCACAGAACGGCCAAAGGTATCTGGCAGCGTTCCCTGCAGAGGCTCTTTGAATTAGCAGGCGTCGAGAA
>CAZDYZ010001080.1:0-2317 GCA_964509525.1 uncultured Acidobacteriaceae bacterium | reverse complement strand
GGTCAGCGGCCTGATGGACAGCTTCGCATGCGCTGTGTCGCTCGCCTTGCAGCACGGCGTGCCGCTAAAGCTGATGTGCGAAAAGTTCGCCCATACCCGCTTCGAACCCAGCGGCTGGAGCCACAACCAGGACATTGGTTTCGCCAAGTCGATCATGGATTACATCTTCCGCTGGCTACAGCTACGGTTCTTGACGGGCCAGCAGCAGGCGCTATTCGACGGCCTGCGGCCCAAGTACATCGGTGCACCGCCCGTTGGCACGCCGGATGAGAGTGACAGTTCTTTGTTGTCGTCCCGTGGGGAGCGCAATGCGGTGGAGGGATCGGCATCCTATAGTGGTGTTCCTGGCGGCATGGTCACGAGCCATCATCACGCCTCGGACGCGCTCAAGGACCTGATTAACATGGGCGATGCCCCAAGTTGTCCTGTCTGCGGAGCCATCATGACGCGCAATGGAAGCTGCTACAGGTGTATGAGCTGTGGATCAACTAGTGGATGCTCGTGAAAGGATTTTCATAGTAGATGGGGACCACCACCCCATTACCCTCCTATGGGTGGACGCACAAATGAAAAAGGCACCTCATAAGGTGAAAATGGTGACCCCAAAAATGAAAATGAAGGCCCCATAAGGGTAAAAGATGTGACTTCATATGATGAACATGTCCCCGGCCCCCTCGTTGGCATTCGCCGAGACTCCAAAGACGGGTTAGACGTCGAAGGGCAGTGTGCTGGGGCGAACAGCGGTAGTCGGCCAGGGTGTTCCGAAACCTGACGTCGCTTTGAAACCTTCAGCGAGCTGGATTCTTGTGGCATCTGGCCGAGATTCCGCGCTCGCCATCAAGGGCAAACCTTGTAAGTCACACGCTCTAGCTAAGCTAGTCATCGGTACGGGAGATGGTTGCAGAGAAGTGACCACCGGAATCCTTCCGGTGTAGTCCTTGACGCTGTTTCAATCCAAGAGCAAAATACCGCTGCTCCAGGGGCCAGTCTGCCGGGGAGGATCAGGGAATGATTGAAGGGGAAGGCAAGACAAGAACTTGAGACGCAGGCCTTCCCCCGGCTGAACTGTCGGGCCAGTGCCTCCGGCACTGCGAGAGCTCGGGGCTTGCCCCTATTTCCTCCATTCAACGGCCATTCAGCGGCGGCGTAGACTGCGGTGGTTTGCGTGCGTGCGTCGCCTGCTCGAAGCTGTAGGCGATCTGCAACAACTGCGGCTCGCTAAACAGCGGGCCGAGGAATTCGATCCCGACTGGCACCCCGATCGGCGCGCTCTCCGTCGGCGGGGAAAACCCCGCCGGAACCGTAATGGCCGGAAATCCGGCGAGTGAGGCCAGGATGCCGTTGCGCTCCGCCTGATTCATCTCGCCGATCATCACCGGCAGGCGCTTCTGGTGTGGATAAAGCAGCGCGACCACGTTGTTCTTCGCCATCAGGTTCGCCAACTGAACTCGCAGGGCATCGATCTTGACGCGCCGGTCCTTGTAGTCCGCCTCATTCAGGCCATTCTCGTAGCTTCCCGCCGAAACGAGGAACTTCTCCAGGGAAGCCTTGTGGTATTGGCCCGACGCGATGAGCTCGGCAAGCGAGTGCACCGGAGGGTTAGGCTGGGCTTTCAGGTAATTGTTGAGCTGGAACTTGTATTCGTACTTTTGCACGTCGAGGTCCGAGTTCATCTTGCCGGTATCAAAAGCCGGGTCGTCGATGTCCAGAAGAACCGCCAGGGGTCCGAGACAGCTCGTAGGGATTCTTGGTCTGGCCTCCCAGCGAACTCGCCGTTAGCCCGGCCAGCGCCAGCTCATGCAGGTTCGTTTTCCCGAGAATCAGGGCTCCGTTTTGACGGAACCGCGCCACCGTGAACGCATCCTTCGACGGCTGCATGCCCTTGAGCGCCAGCGAGGCGCCGGTGGTCGGCATATCGGCAGTGTCGAAATTGTCCTTCAGCACCACCGGAATGCACTGTAGCGGCTTGAGCTTAGTGCCGCGTTTGAACTGCTTGTCCATGGCATCAGCCTGCTCCAGCACCTTGGGGTTTACGTAAAGCATGGCATTGAGGGTGGGTCCCTGCTGGTCGTACGCCTTGACGCGGTCCAGGTACTTCTGTACCAGGCTGCGGCAGGTCAGCTTGCCACTCTGCAGCCGCGATGAATTTCGTTGATGGAAGTCTCCATGAGCTGAAACTGCTGTGCGGGGGCACTAGCAACCATAAGCATCACCCCCACCGCCAGAACGAAAAACTTCGCTTCTTGACGCACACCTTACCTCCTCCCATGAGTTCATTGAACATTTAAGCAAAATTCGCACAATTATCGCTCCCTAA
>CAZDYZ010001079.1:0-16347 GCA_964509525.1 uncultured Acidobacteriaceae bacterium | reverse complement strand
CGGCGCTGCTGGCTGTCTTTTATTTGGTTAGTAGTCTCTACATCGGATTCCATCGTCTCTTCTGGTTTGATGAACTCTTTTCTGTCCGCATTGCCCACCTTCCGACCTGGACAGCCATCTGGGTGGCCCTTGCCCACGCCGCTGATTCCTTGCCCCCTTTCTACTATATGTTGATCAGAGAATTTGGGACGTTGTTTGGGAGCAATGAGGTTGTCCCCCGTTTGCCGTCCGTTCTGGCGATGGTAACCGGTCTTCTTCTAAGCTTCGATTGTGCACGAAGGCTGACTGACGGTTTGCACGGGCTAATTGCTCTATCTTTTCTAACGTGCTCCTTCTTGCCTTACTACGGCTACGAGGCGCGCTCGTATGCGATCTATTTCATGTTCGCAGCGCTCGGTCTGTGGGTGTGGACGAATAATGCTTGGGATGGTCGAGCGGCAACCTTTTTCGGTGCGGCGCTTTTTCTCGGCGTAACTATGCACTACTACGCAGTGATGTGTCTGGTGCCGTACGCTCTGTGGGAAGTCGTTTGCTGGAAGCCCGGGCAGCGTCCCTCTTCGAAGCTGATTGCTGGAAGTGTGGGAGTCGTTGTTCCAGCTGTACTTCTATCGCCGCTGATCTTGTCATTTTCCCGGAAGTTTTCCTCCGGCTTTTGGAATCGCCCATCCTTCTCCGAGCTTAGGTCGATCTTTCCCCAGTTGTTTCCAGATGCTTTGCTCTTACTCGCGCTGATCATGGTCTGGATTGTTCTGACGAAGACCTACAATCAGGATACTGCCGCGCAACCGATGCAAGCGGGTGAATCCATCGGATGGCTTTTTCTCTGCATACCGCTCGTTGGCTTTGCGCTCGCGGAGCTTGGGACCAACGCTTTCTTTGGCCGATATTTCATCTGCGTTTTGCCCGGAGTTGCTGTCGCATTTTCCTGCTTGCTGTGGCGTCACTTTCGGAAAGATTATTCGGTCTCGCTGGGAATTTTTCTGCTCCTGGCAATTTGGGGAATGTCGAGACAGATTGCGGTGATGCAGCACCCACGGTCGGTTGAAGCTACTGGCATTCGAGAATATTTGGCCTTGGAGAGTTCCCTGCACCAGGATGGGAAGCGATACATGGTGTTTGCGCCGCCGCTCATTTTCTCCGAGGCCCAGTACTATTCACGCTATCCCGCGGATTGTATCTTGCTGCTGCCTCCCGATTTCGAGCAGGCCGAGTCGATTCAGTCTTCTCCTGACCCCTACCTGCACCAACGTCTGCTGGTCAATTTGTCGCAGTTTTATCCACTCCAGATATGGCGAATGTACAACCTCAAGGCCTACTCGCAGTATGTCGCGCTAATCGAGCCGACGCCAGACATCCTGGATGCACTGCAGCAGTCCGGCTTGAAGCTGGAGGTCCGTGCTTCGAAACCACTGAAGGTTGTGTATCTGCGGTAAAGGCCGATACTGCTGTCTCGAGCGCAGGTAGCTTGTCTTGGCTGCCGAATTCGAGGGATCGGCGGTCAAACTATAGCTCCACAAGTGTCTAGGTCTCGAGTTACTTAACAGCGGAACCAGCTGCCAGCTAGCATGGACATCTATTCTTGGCGTCGATTCAGGAAACACCGGAGATCCTTCTCACGAAAGCTTTGAGGGGAAAGCGCACTCCTTCGAGGAGGATTTTTTGGTCGAACTTCGAGTTGCCTGACTCACGTTCAGAAAAAATGATCGGGAATTCACAGAAGCTAGTCCCGCTACGATGCAAGTTGAACTTCATTTCCATCAGAAAGGCGTATCCTTCTGAACGAATCTCGTCGAGGTTTATCTTTCGCAAAACGTCGGTCTGATAACCAACAAATCCGGCAGTCATGTCGTGCACTGGCACTCCGGTGAAGAGGCGCGCGTAAAGGTTCGCTCCAAAACTCAGAACCCGTCGAGAAATGCTCCAGTTCTTGGCGCCGCCACCTGCCACGTAGCGCGAACCGATTACCACAGGGTACATCTTAAGCAACTGGAGCATTCGCGGCAGCAACTCGGGCGGATGAGACAAGTCAGCATCGGACTGGATCACATAGTCGGCAAGATTTTGCTGGATAATTTTTTTCATAGCGTCGCGGCAGGCTGATCCATAGCCACCTTTGCCGGCGCGCGCCATCAGGTGCACGTCGGGATCTCGTTCCTGAATGTGGCGGATCTCGTTGGCGGTCCCGTCAGGCGAGTTGTCGTCCACGAAGAAAATCGGCTCCGTTCCTACCGCGTTGCGAATTCTGGTTACAAGAGACGCGATATTTTCCCGTTCGTTGTAAGTGGGGATGATCAGCATTGCGGGTTAGGACTCCAGGCACAGGGGTCAGATTGTGGTGAATTCGCAATCCTACCTGATCTGGGGGCGTTGGCGTCAATCAGCCCCGAAGGTGCGTAGGCGCATGTGGATGCCCATCTAATGGCACCAATGCCCGTCGACCGCGGGATGAGTTCGGCTGCGATGGTGCTCCGTTCCCGGCACTGGAAGTTAAGGACGCTGAGTGCAGGATTCGTAGCTCCGTCCGACGGCGCGATGCCGGGAAAGGGATGAGCTCTCAATGATCACCCGGTTAGCGATTCGGCGAAGTGGTGCGCGGATGGGAGTGTGCCTGAGTATAAAGCGCATCAATCTCCTTGCGATAGCGCTCTTCCAGATGGCGACGGCGCAACTTCATGCTCGGAGTCAGTGTGCCGTCGGCAATGCTGAGTTCGGTAGGAATCACCAGAACTTTTTTTAGCTTCTCGTACTGGGCAAGGTTGCGATTCAGTTCCTCAACGATTCCTTCATACAGTGCTTGCACGTGCGGGGACTTTACTAGCTCCTTGCGTGAGGAAAACCTCACGTCATGGTGTCGTGCCCACTCTTCCAATTCTGTGAAATTAGGCACGATGAGCACAGCCGGAAACTTGCGTTTGTCCCCCAGCAAGGCTGCTTCGCCAACCAACAGATTGGTCTTAAGCGAATTCTCGATTGGCTGCGGAGCGATGAATTTGCCGCCGGAGGTCTTGATCAGGTCCTTTTTGCGATCGGTAATGGAGAGGTACCCATCTTCGTCGATGCTTGCGACATCGCCAGTCTTGAACCAGCCATCCTCAAATGCGTTAGCAGTTTCTTCCGGCATCTTCCAGTAGCCTTTGAAAACTGACGGACCACGCACCAGCAGTTCGCCATCGGGCGCGATCCGGACTTCAACGTTCGACAACGGCTTGCCGACGCTGCCCAGACGATGATTTATGGGGTTGTTCACAGCGATGACGGGAGAAGTTTCCGTGAGACCGTAGCCTTCGTGGATGCGGATTCCGACATCAGAATACCAAGTGGCAATCTCACGGCCGAGCGGCGCGCCTCCGGAAACGAACACCCGTGCACGGCCGCCTAATCCTTTACGGATTTTGGAAAAGACTACGAAGTTAGCCAGCTTCCAGGTGAGCGACGTTGGAGTTTCACCCCGCAGGATCGTTTCTCGGTTGGCAGCTCCAACCGAGATCGCCCACTTGAAGAGCGCGCTCTTTACTCCGTGCATCTTATGCTGGATCTGGTTATACATCTTCTCGTAGACGCGCGGGACAGCGACGATAATCGTCGGTTTCACTTCGCGCAGCGCTTGTGGCAGGTCGTCGATGTTGGGGCAGTAGGCGATGGTAATGCCGCGGTATTGCAACGCATAATCCACATGTCGCGCGGTGATGTGAGACAGCGGAAGGTAGGACACGCTCAGATCGCCCTTGCCTACCTCGAACATGTCGAGCGATACAGCTACGTTGGAGGCGATGCAGCCATGCGTGAGCATTACCCCCTTTGGCGTGCCCGTCGTGCCGGAAGTATAGATGATGGTCGCGAGATCCTCCGGCTCGATGGCAGTGCCAATAGCGTCGAGTTCCGGGCTGGGATCGTGCATCCCATTGCGCAGAAACGACCACATGTGCACCGCGTCTGTTAGCTCTAGAGCCTCATCCATGAGTACCAGGTACTCGATGCTGGTCTGTTCCCGGATCGAGGCGAGCTTGCCATACTGCTGACGCGTCGAGACGAAGGCAACGCGAGACCCGGAGTTTTGCAGCACATACTGAACCTGCTCGACAGTCTGTGTGGCATAAATGGGCACAACAACCGCTCCCAGCAGCAACGTTGCATAGTCGGTAATGGCCCACTCCGCGCGGTTCTCACTCAGAATGACCACACGGTCCCCTTTGCCAACGCCCCAGGCTTGCAGTTGGCGGGCGGTGGAATGTACCCAGCTCTTCAGTTGAGCCGAGGAAATGGGCTGCCACGTTCCGCTTTCGCGCGTGAGCATAACGTGGTCGTTGGTACGACCTGTGACGGTAAAGAAAATGTCGTTGAGGGTCCGAATGCTCATATTTCCGAATGTGGTGCTGCGCAAACTGATTCTGATCGAAGCGCGATTGAGCCATGCTCAACAGCTCTCCAATAACGGTGACCCGGTTGCCCAAAGTCGACGAACAGATGTCTCGCGGCCTTAAAGCCCCCAGTTAGGATGACGATGACAAACGCCTAACGGTTTCCCTCACTCCGTCGACATTTCTAGGCAAATTGCGGGAATCGTGTCCCCCAAAACCAAGATCCTAGTATTTCCGCGACCGCAAAGCTGTGACCTGTGACCGGCATCGCTGTGTTGTTGAAACCGCCAAGGGGCTTTTGTCAGCCAGATCCACTCATTGCTTGCTGTTGCACTTCATTCCGTTTAGGAAGATATCTACGACAGCGTCGGCGACATTCGCCAGGCGATGCTCATGCCCGCTAAGCACCCATGAAGTGACCATCTCGTCGAGTGCTCCGAAGAAGCAATTGGCCGCGACCTTGTCCGACATCTCGCGGCGAAAGAGCCCGCTCGCCTGTCCGTCGCGGATGGCGGTGCGGGCGAGCGTTAGGTACTCGACCATGTGATGGTGCGAAAATTCGGACAAAAAGCGTGTACTCTGGCGCAATTCCATCTGAAAAACGACGGCGAGGTTGCGGTTCGAGCCCAGGGCGTCAAGGTGCAGGAACGCCAGACGGCGGAGCCGTTCGGCCGGGCTGGTGAGCTTCTCCAGTTCGGTGCGTGCGTGGCGCATGAATGCATCGAAGGCCGTGTTGATAGCCGTCATCAGGATCTGTTCTTTGTTCTTGAAGTAGAGATAGACGGTGCCATCGGCGACATTGGCGCGGTCGGCGATGTCGGAGATCCGCGAAGTGAAAAAGCCCTTCTCCGCGAACACGGCCACGGCAGCGTCGAGGATACGTTGGTACTTGTCGGCATTGCGGTTGGAGACTGTGCCGCTGCCAGAAGTCAAAGGAGATTGAGCTTCGCGCTTCACTATGGGCCCGGCAAAAATTTGGGAGATCCTTCAATACACGAGGTAGAGCGCGACAACGGCATCGCAGCTAAACCGCGAATGAATATTGATTCAGTTTATGGGCCGGCCCGGATTTCTGCAATCGGAAACCTCGTTAAGCTGTTGGTAATGTTCGATTCCGAACAGGCAAATCCCGCCCACGAACACTTTGGTCTCTACCCAGACTCTAAGATACTGATTTTGCAGCACTAAGTTTGGTTGACCGTCTGCAACTTCCACTCCTTCGAAGATCCTAGGTCTCCGATTCCCAGCTGTCTGAATCGAGGGCGAATACCAATGCAGATCTTTCAGGAACTCCGTTATGCGGTTCGGCAACTTCGCAAGGCGCCTGTTTTTACTGTGGTCGCGGTGGCGACTCTGGCCCTGGGCATCGGCGCCAACACGGCGGTGTTTACCTTGCTCGACCAGGCGCTGTTGCGCTCATTACCTGTCTCACATCCCGAGCAATTAGTTCGCTTGCAATTTACTGGCTCAGTCCGTGGACACTTCAACACGTTCGGTGGCGATGATCACGATTACTTCTCCTACCCGATGTATCGAGATCTACGCGACCAGAACAGCGTTTTTGAGAGCCTGATCGCGAGCGACCTGCAAAACGTCAGCGTGCAGTGGAACAACAGGCCTGACTTGGTTGGCTGTGAGCTAGCATCGGGCAACTATTTCCAGGCGCTTGGTTTACAGCCGGCGATGGGACGCCTCCTCGTCCCCAATGACGATGTGCCCAATAGCATCCCGGTTGTGGTGCTTAGCTTCAACTACTGGAAGCGTGAGTTCGGCTCGGATCCGCAGGTGATCAACCAGACCTTGCTGATCAATACCCATCCTTTCACCATCGTAGGTGTAGCGCCACCCGGCTTTCACAGCATCGTGGGGGGAGAGACGCCGGAAACCTTCGTTCCTCTTACTACCAAGAACATCATCACGCCTCGCTGGCAAGACCTTGAGGATTTCAATTCGCATTGGCTGATGATCGTAGGACGCTTGAAACCGGGGGAGAGCCGCGTCCAGGCCGAAGCCGGCTTGCAACCACTGTGGCATGCGCTGCGGGCTTCGGAGCTGGCACGCATTCCCAACGCCTCTGAACGCCTCCGCCGCAATTATCTGGACGAATCGCACATCGTGGTGCTGGACAGCGCCCGTGGCTTCTCGCCTCTGCGCAATCAGATTGGCACAGCAATGCTGATCGTGATGGGGATGGTGATCTTGCTCGTATTGATGGCATGCGTGAATGTGTCCGGCCTGCTGCTGGTGCGTGCCGCCGGACGTGTTCGGGAGATGTCAATTCGCTATGCGATGGGCGCAGGGCGTTGGCAGATCATTCGCCAGTTGTTAGCCGAAGGCTTGCTGGTGGGTCTGCTGGGTGGGACGCTGGGCTTGTTGCTTGCCCCGACGGTTTCAGCGATGCTCATCCGCCGAATTGCCGGGGAAACCGCGCTGGACCTGCCGTTCTCCTCAAGGGTGGACATGCGTATCCTCCTTTTCAACTTCTCGCTCGCTCTCGTGGTCAGCCTGCTGTTCAGCTTGGCGCCCGCCTTTCGGTTTCTGCATCCCGATCTGGCAGATTCGCTGAAGCAGCAGAGCGCGACCTCCTCCGGCGGGCCACTGCGCTTCCGCCGATTCCTTGTGGGTGCACAAATCGGCCTCAGCCTGCTGCTGTTAATCGGCGCGGGACTATTTGTGCGCACGCTACACAACCTGCGCACGCTCGATGTCGGCTTTACTACCGATCATCTGGTGAGCTTTGCTATCAATCCGCGCCTGAGTGGCTACCAGACTGAGCAGGTTTTTCCTTTGTACCGGCGCGTCATGCAGACCCTTTCGTCATTGCCGGGGACACGCTCCGTGGCCGGCACTGATGATCCTGACCTTGCCGATACAAGCGATGACGGCAACATCGTAATCGCCGGATATAACGAGCGTGAAGACGAAGATATGGAAGCGGAGCAGCCCGCTGTGACTCCCGGGTACTTCGCCACCATGAAGGTTCCGCTGCTCGCCGGGCGCGACTTTACCGACGACGATGGCATGGGCAAGCCGAACGTCGCCATTGTGAATCTCGCCTTTGCCCGCCACTACTTCGGCACTTCGCAGAATGCTCTCGGTCACTTCGTCGGCTTCAATGGCTCCCGAGGGAAGCGAGACACGGAGATTGTAGGAGTCGTCGGAGACACGCGTCATGCTCGGGTTCGCGACGACATCAAGCGGACAGTGTACCGGCCGCGATTCCAGTTGGAGAACCCAAGCGGTCTCACCTTCCTGGTGCGTACCTGGCAGCCGCCCGAAGCCGCCGTTTCCGATATTCGCGGTGCCATGCAGGAACTTGACTCCAAGCTAGCGCTGCGTAACCTGCGAACCATGGATGTGCAGATTGCTGACAACCTCTCAGTCGATCGGCTGGTCGCTCTGCTGGCGGTGAGCTTTGGCGTGTTGGCGATGCTGCTAGCGGCAATTGGCCTCTACGGCGTACTGGCTTTCGCCACCGCGCAACGTACGCGGGAGATCGGCATCCGCATGGCGCTTGGTGCGCAGCGAGGCAGCGTGATGGGCCTGGTTCTGCGGGACGTCTTGTGGTTGGCGGGAATCAGTATTGCGGTCGCACTGCCTGTTGCACTCGTGCTGGGGCGGCTATTGCGGAGCCAACTATATGGCGTGAGCGCTTCGGACCCCATGACCTTATGCACAGGAACGCTGGTGGTGGGTGCCGTGGCTTTGCTTGCCGCGCTCGTGCCGGCTTGTCGTGCGGCATCAGTAGAACCTATGCAGGCACTGAGGACCGAATAGTTCCCTGTGGGTATTAGCTGGCGTAGTGCCTGCCATCTCAGCCGGGCAAGAACAGAAAACTGCAAGCCTCGCAACGGCACGGCGTTTCCAGACGGAACTGTTTGTTAGCTTTATGCGACGTGCAGTCGCGCCCGCATCTTCTCCGCCATGTCCTGCACCAGTTGCAGCTTGGTGGCTACATCAGCGGGTATAGCAGGATGCCGCAGCGCCAGCTCCGACGTCAGCAGTATGCCCGTAACCTCACCCCGCAGCTGGTTGCGCAAATCCCGCTCCACCGTTCGAAGAGCCAGCCGCTTTTCTCTATCGGCGCGGCGCAACCCCAACTGCACCTCCCGCACTACTCGCTCACTGCTATGGAGCGACAGGTTCACGTAAATCGGCATGGCGGTGCCAGCGTGGTTCAACAAGTTGTCGAGTGCCCGGAAGTCGGTCTCCAGCAGCGCCTGGTCGATGGCCAGAGCTTCGTATTCGGTAGCCCGTAGCCGAGTGAGCGCCTGGGGCACAGAACCCACCACATGCGTCTTGTGGTCCGTCCCCTGTTCCAGCGCCGCCGCGCATTCCTGCCCCCGAGAAGATGTTGTAACCAGCAGAATCATGATCTTGCCTCCCCCCGCGCTCCGGACCTTCACTAGGTGAGCACGGCCTTTTGCGAATCCCGAACACAGCAACCCAGCCCTCAGACGATCGACTCGTATTCTTTCAGCTTGCGGTAAAGCGTGGTCTTTCCAATGCCCAGCCGGCGAGCAGCCTGCAGCTTGTCTCCTTTCAGCACTTCAATGGCATGCAGGATAGCGTGCTTCTCGACCTCGTCGAGTGGAGTGATAGCTACGACATCAGAGCCTGGTGTATCGGATTTAGAGAACGGCTGACAGTTCCGCAGCCCCGTTGGCAAGTCGGTGACGTGGATGGTGGAAAGTGAACAAGTCGCGCAGGCACGCTCTATGCAGTTCTCCAACTCGCGCACATTGCCGGGCCAGTCGTAGGTGAGCATTACCCTCAAGGCGTCGTCCCCCAGTGTGTGCTGCGTCTGGCTGGTGGCGTTAATCCGTTCCAGCACGCTGCCAATGAGTAGAGGAATGTCCTGTGTGCGTTCGCGCAAGGGTGGGATGCGCAAGGTGAGCACGTTGAGGCGGAAGTAGAGGTCGCGGCGGAAAGTGCCCTGCTGCACCGCGGCTTCCAAATCGCAATTGGTGGCGGCCAGCACACGTACGTTGATGGGTACTGCACGTGTGCCGCCTACGGGACGGACCTCCTTCTCTTGAATAGCGCGCAATAACTTGGCTTGTAAGTCCACCGGAAGCTCGCCAACTTCGTCTAGAAAGATGGTGCCTCCCTCGGCCGTTACCATCAATCCATCCTTGGCGCGCACAGCACCGGTGAAGGCGCCACGCACGTAACCGAACAACTCACTCTCAACCAAGGTTGGGACCAGGGAGCCGCAGTCCACAGGAATAAACGGCTTGTCGCGATTAGGGCCGGAATAGTGTATGGATCGTGCCACCAGCTCTTTACCCGTCCCACTTTCTCCCAGGATGAGCACCGGATGGCTGCTGTGCGCCGCTTTGGCGATGATGCGGTACAGCTTTTCCATTTCGGGAGCGTGGCCAACGATGGAGCCAAAACCGTGCTTCGACTTCAACTGCTCCCGTAAGAGCCGATTCTCGGTAGTAAGCTTTAGGTGTGCGAGCACTCGCTCCAGGACCAGGCGCAACTCATCGGTGTTGAAGGGCTTGGTAATGTAGTCGTAGGCTCCAAGCTTCATTGCCTGCACCGCCGACTGTACCGTGGCGAAGCCGGTCATTACGATTACGAGGGTTTCTGGCCGGCGCCGCTTGATCTCGCGCAGCACCTCCAGCCCACCAGTTCCGGGCAGCCGCAGATCCAGCAACACCACATCGACTGGATTGGTGTCGAGGACACTGTAGGCTTGCTCGGGGGAGTCTGCGGCACGGGTGTTGAAGCCCAGCGAGTGGGCCACCTCGCGGCAGGAATCACGCATGGATCGCTCGTCGTCCACAATCAACAGATTCAATAAGTTGGTCTCAGAGATTGGCTCAGTAATTGCAATCGGATCTGCCGTAAGCACGTGGCGCATCCTTTCTCCGGCGGCACAGCTCTAACAGGCTGCTGAAAAAGTGTTCTTGAGGGTCATTTCGGACAAGAAATCCACGGTAAGCCGTTGAATCTTCGTCTGCCGAGTTGATTGAAACCACCATTGAAACCACCAACTCGGTTCATTTTTCAGCATCCTGCCAGGGCGTCGCCTGCTTGTTTTGGACTTCAGTACTCATCGGTATCGTTCCTCTTACGGGAAAAAACTGCTAGTGCAGGGGTCACAGAGCAGTGTGAAATTCCCTTTCACAAGGAAAACAAGAGAGAGAGGCCGATGGAACGTCTGATGGTCCCTGCCTTTTCGTCCCATTTTGTTCGGTGCTTCCTTTGCGATGTTCGATATCAGCACGACTCGTGCCAAAACATGCATCCTGCCAAAACCCTGATTTCACGCGCACGTGATTGCTGGGCCCCGCCGCATCGCCCGGCTCCCGTCCAAGCTCGCGTTCCAAACTGGCACCAGATAGACGTCTGCACAGAGTGCAACAGCACGCCAGATCAGGGTTTGTGCCGGTTTCCGTTTATGGGAGGGATAAATTCGCTGGTAGCCGAATCGGGAAGAATTCTGGTTGATCGTTGTTTGCTATTTTCCAGCCTTGGACACCTGATCGGAAAGAAGGAATAGCGGACCTTATTCACCGATGCGAACGTTTTCTTCCGATACCTCACAAAACTAATCGCGACGGGAAACTCCTTGGCTTTCCCGGGTCAATCGCAGAAACTCCTTCAGGGGTGCACAAGGAGATTCACGAACGGGTTTTTCCTACTCGCGGTTTGTTGAAGAATTTGCTTCAGCAGCGCGCGCTGACTCCGAAGCCGCGACACCACCCTGCTCCAGCAGCAGGCCGTTGTGTGCGGATGCTCCCAGCAGACGTCCCTGGAAGTTCATGGCAAAGCGGATCGGAACACTTGCTTCCGCCGTCTGCTGCCAGGTCTGCCCGCCATCTTTGCTAGCAAACACACCGTGGGCATGGAGAGCAGTTGCTATTAGGCGCTGACCGGTGGTGTCGTAACTCACTGCCAGCACATCGTTCTTGGGAAGGCCAGCCAAGATGTAATGCCAACTCTGTCCGCCGTCGATGGAGCGCAGAGCGCCTTGGCGGGTACCTAGCCACATCACTGAACCGGGCGTTATTGTCAGGTTGTAAACTCCGCTTACATACTCTGGCAATGCCACTCCAGCCCACGTCCGGCCCTCGTCTCTTGAGATATAGGCACCCTTAGGGCCAGCCAACGTTACCGTGCCATCGTCGTAGGAATTCACCACACTAAAGTTGTTCTCTCCTTGGATCGGTTGGCCGTACCACTTTTGTCCCCCATCCACACTGATGAACAGTCCTTCGTCTGTGGCCGCATACCACGCTTTTTCGCCAATCTGAAGCGAGCGCACCCGCGGTGCGGTAGCGACTGGAATCACGGGCTCAGTCGGGACCTTTACTTTGGCTGAAGCGGTAGTTTTGCGTTTGGAGGCCGCAGTCGACTTGGACGACTTCGACCCGGAAGCCACTGGCTCTGGCTCTACCACCACCGGCTTTGGCTGCCACTCTGGTACGGGTCCCCGAATCATTTTTGCTGGCAACCACGCAGCGGTCAACGAGGCCAGAGTGAAGATACCGTGATTCGTGCCCACCAATAACACACCGTTATCCGATTGCTGCAGGCTTAAAATGTCACGCTCGTCTAGGCCGCGATTGGACTGCCGCCAGTTCTTGCCAGCATCGTCGGAGATGAAGAAGCCGCCCATGTCCTTGTCATTCATAATCCCCACGTAAAGCCGGCCGGGGTCCTTGCGGTCCGCCATCACCGCGCCGACTGCACGATGGGTGAATCCCCGATTTGAGGCAGTATAGTGGGTGAAACCGTCGTTGCTGACCAAAACCCCGCGGCGGTCGGTCGCCAAAAGCACACGCTCAGGATTGCGAGGATCGATCAGCACATCATTCACGATGAGATCCTGTGTTGACACCAGCGACCATCTGGCGCCGCCGTCCAGTGTCTTCCAGAGTCCTCCTGTGGTGCCGGCATAGACAATCGAGGGACGTTGAGGGTCTTGTTTCAAGACCCGGGTGCGAATGGCGGAATGGGGAAGTCCCTGCACTCGGTGAAAGACTTCGGCGCCGTTGTCGCTCCTGTAAATGCCCGAGCAAGCGCTGGCGTACACCCGGGAGGGAACCTTGGGATCGATGATGATGCTGAATACGTCGGAATCGTCCAAGATCCCTTCTTTTAGATTATGCCAGGTCGCCCCTCCGTTGGTTGTCTTCCAAGGCAGGTGCCGCGTCCCAGCGTATATGACATCAGGATTCTCTGGATCAATAGCGACGGAGACAAAGTTTTTTAGGGAGGAGTGGTTCTCCATGGAAAACGGATTTTCCGGAGAAATCCGTTCCCAGGTTGTTCCACCGTCGCGCGAGCGGAAAACCCCGTCCAGAGCTCCGATCACCAGTATGTTGTGGTCGCTGGGTGCCATGGCCAAGGCACGGATGGATTTGCCGTGAACTCCCGTTAATTCCCGCCAGGTGCGACCACCATCATCGGAACGGAAGGCGCCACCTTCGTTGTCGTTGAACAGACCCCACGCCGCTACATAAATTGTCGCCGGATTGGTTGGGTCGAAGACCACATGGTCAAAAACGTAATCGTCCCCGGGGCCGAGGTGGGCGAACAAGGCCCACGAATTCCCCCCGTCTAGGGATTGAAACAACTCTCCCGCACTGGTGCCCAGGATGATCCGGCTGGGATTGCTGGGATCGTAGGCCAGACTGCGTACATTGCCCCCCTCGGGTCCGATCAACAGCCAGTCCGAAGCAAAAGAAAAAACAGTCAACAGGAATCCGACGCAGAAAACCACGTTAGCTACAAATCGGCGAACCTTATGCATAGAACAAACCCGTATACCCCAGCTTGATGAAGAGAGAAGAAGCTACCTTAGAGATCATAACCCCAATTTGCCATCGCCCGCACTCACCAAGATCGTCGCATCTCGTAAGTCGCCAGGCGGAAAGCTGCCTCGCAATGAGTCAAGAAAAGGCCGGTGAGAGGCGAACCTCTCACCGGCTCGAATTTAGCTACGGCACCTGACTATTGCGATGGAGGCGCAGCAGGTTTCGCCTTAGCTTTGTGTTTCTTGGGAGCAGGAGCATTGCGCGATTGCGGCTGCACCTGGCTCTCGTCAACCACCGTTCCTTCTTCTAGTTGCCCGCCGCACAAGTTACCCTCGGGGACAAAGTAGAAGTGAGTGGCCTTGCCTTTGGTTCCACCCTGCCGAGGCTGGATGCGGCCAGCATCGACCTTGGTTGGCCCGTCCGTCGTCAGGTAGTACTTGACGTTAACGGAACGCTGCGAGCCCAAGGTCTGCTCGCTGACCACTTCCTTCTCGTCGGTGTAGCCTACGATGTTCAGCTTGCCATTGGGCATCTGCTGCAGACGAAGAGCTAGTTTATCCAAAGTATCCTTGCAGTCGTTATCTACGCGCCACGGCTTCTTGGGGTTCTTCTCGAAGGTACACTCACCCCAATCCTCAATGTTGACGCACTTGACAACCGGAGGCACCGTGACCGACGCTGTGCAACTTGCGCTCAGGTTGGCGCGCTCGTCAGTCGCCGTTCCCGTAACCGTGATGGTCGTACCCGCATCCGCGTTGGTCGCTGTCAGCGTGGCACTGGTGCCGCTGCCGCTCAACTGACCGCCGGTAGCCGACCAGCTATAGGTCAAGGGCCATCCCTGCGGGTCGCTAGCCGTCATGGTGATGGTAGACGATTCGCCAATCGCGATTGTGGAGGGATTGGCCGAGCAGCTTACCACAGGCGGCTGTGGTTGCTTGATGGTGAAGTTGGCTGCGCACGTCGCCGAGTTCAACTTCTTCAGCTTGGTGTCGGTAATCGTCGAACTGGCGGAGTAGCTTCCTGGCGCCATGCCTGCAGTGTCGACAGTTGCAGTCTGGGTATTAGCACCCGACAGCTTGCCACCATTGGCAGTCCAGGCATAAGAGAGAGTGTGCTTTGGATTGAAATTGCTGCCCGTAGTTGTGACCTTCACCGGTTCGCCAGACCAGACCTCGGCAGGGGTAGCCGAGGCGGCGCAAGAAAGCGGTGGTGCGTAGTAGTTGCCCAAATTCACAACCACGCCCCCGGCCAGACGAACGCTATTCCATTGCGTCGAATGGCCAGTTATGAACCGCGGGGAGTAGTTATTATAGATATAATCTGCCTGGATCAGACGGATGGTCCACATCTGGCTAATGTTCAAATCAAAACCGCCGCCAGCGCCCAACCCGGCGCTCCACTGCGACCTGTTTCCCCCGGTATGATCTACTGCGCCCACGAACACACGGCCAAACGGGGAGAAGGTTTCCGTATGATACTTGTATTGGAGACCTCCGAAAATATTGGTCACATTGATGTCGTCGATTGGGGTGCCCCGATTGTGGCCGTTCCAGTGATAACTGAAATCGGCCAGGACGCCAAGATTGTGTGCGCTGGGAAGGTAATACGTGTTGGAGATGTCAAAGCCGTCGACAATATCTGGGGCCTTGTAGCCATGATCGACATAACCACCCGTGTGCAACCACGAATAGCCGGCAAAGATCTCGTCAACTGGCTGGTTGGCCTGCGCCAACGCCTGCGTGGCCAAAAGGCACAGCGCGCACGCAAGCGCGAAACACGTCACAACAACCCGTCTCGGGTTTGAAGCAATACGAGAAGACATTCTCAATCCTCCGGAACTCTAGCAGTACCGTAAGCAAAGTGGCCAGCTCGGGTTCAATCTTTAATTGTCCTAAGAACAAATGCAGGGTTCTCGTCCTGCTCGCAACAGCACCCGATTGTACATGAATGATCACAATTCACAAAGCTTTTGTTGTCTAGTAGTTTCGTTGCCGATTGTGTTTACTGTCTGTGCACTCCAGAATGTTCTGCAAAGGCCACCATTTTTGTATTCTGACGGCGCCAACGCCCACTGAGTGGGGCTAGACGCAAGTCGAGAAGACCAGACTATGTTTGCGATTGCGTCTCAGCGTCCTGCCATCCCATATCCGCTATCCGCTGCTTGGTGGCACGTAGTTCGGCATAGTGAGGTGGGAAGTGACAGGTTATGATCTACCACGCTAGCCTCTGGCAGGCGCAAGGTGTCTGAAAAGTGGTACCTTAGTGGCACCCGTCAAGTGATCGCGTCTTTACTGTATGGCCGAGGCGCGATTCGAGATTGACTTAACACCCCCACTTTGCATCTAAATGGAAGGAGCCATAGGCAGACCCCGTACCCTTCGTCATCTAAGTTGCAAGAGGCGGCTATTCCACATGACGCAAGAAAAAGTTCTGATCGTCGAGGACGAGGAAAACGAACGGACTGGCTTGGCAGAGTTGGTTCGGGCCTGGGGGTACGACACTGAAACCGCCAGCGATGGAGTAGAAGGACTAGAACGGACTGAGTCTTGGTGTCCAGGCATCGTGATCACAGATTTGAAAATGCCGCGCATGACCGGCATGGAATTGCTGGAGCATATTGCTGCGCAGCCGCACCAGGTTGCTGTCATTCTTCTTACCGCGCAAGGCAGCGTTGAAGCCGCTGTTTCGGCCATGAAAGTCGGCGCCTTCGACTTCATCGAAAAGCCGGTCAATCCAACACGACTGCGCAATATCCTCCAAAATGCTGCGCGCATTCGCGGCACGGAGCGCGAACTGGAGGCCAGCCGCCGCAAGTTGCGCGATGTCGGTGTGCTGGGTTCCCTCGTTGGGCCTTCCAAGAAGATGCAGGAAGTATTCCGCTTGATCGAGATGGTGTCCCCCAGTACTGCTTCTGTCCTGATTACGGGCGAAAGCGGAACCGGAAAAGAACTCGTGGCCCGTACCATCCATTCTCTCAGCAACCGAAAAACCAAGCCATTTGTCGCTATCAACTGTGCGGCGATTCCCGAAACACTGATCGAAAGCGAAATCTTCGGGCACGAGAAAGGTGCGTTTACGGGCGCCCTGGAACGGCGTACAGGCTGCTTTGAGTTGGCCGAGGGCGGCACGCTGCTGCTGGACGAAATCGGGGAGATGCCGATCGCCACACAAGCGAAATTGTTGCGCGTTTTGGAGGACCGGAAACTGCGTCGTCT
>CAZDYZ010001078.1:0-3177 GCA_964509525.1 uncultured Acidobacteriaceae bacterium | reverse complement strand
CAGGGTTGGCAACCGCCCCATGACAAACAGCAGCCTCCCCAGATTCCCCAGTCGCCGCATCCGCCCCATCCGCATCCACCGCATCCACATCCACCACGGCAGCCGCGGCATCCGCGGCCCGCGCAGCCACGTAGACATCCGCCACCGAGGGCGCAGCCGCGCACACCACCGAGGGCGCAGCCGTGCATACCACCGAGGGCGCACCCGCCGGCGTGGGCGCACCCGCATCCGCCGGCGTGGGCGCACCCGCCGCCTCCGCATCCGCCGCCGTGGCCGCACCCGCATCCGCCGCACCTGGTAAGGCGGAGCAGGGGCTGCCCCGTTATGTCCTTCCCAGGAAGGTGGAAGGTCGCCAAGCTGACGTCGGAGATCTCCTCCTCACTGAAGGGCATAAGCTGTGACGTTCCCGGGGGCAGCATCTCCGCTGCCGCTCCGCATACCGTTGCCGCCAAGGACGCCCCGGCAACGCTCAAAACCGTTAAGGCCTTCGTGGATCTCTTCCTCTTGGGGGCGTGTTTCGTTTGCGTCATGAAATGGCTCCTCCTCCCCCTCCTCGCAGCAACAATTAACATTGCTTTGTGTGCCTTGAAGACGGCATCAAAGTTATCTCAAGTATTGATAAAGACGAGCCAGAACTGTGCCTTTGCCCAATGGTCGGGGCGGCCCTTGCAGCCTGGGTTCGCGGTGGTTAATGCTTTGCCTTGAGCGCCTTACTTGTCAATCTCGACGGCGCGCGCATTCTCGTGTGTGGACGGCAATTTCCGGATTTGGAGGTAGTGCAGGCGCCTCCATTTCACAACTCGATCTCCGCTTAGACCCCATGCTGAGATTTCCCCGTTCAACTAAATAATTTGGGGCCGAGTTTCGCGGCGAACGTGCGGTTTCGTCTCAAGGCCGTTTGCGGAAGAAGCGGGTCTCGCAAATTGCTTGAGCGAGTATGCCTGCTTCTGGATCCGATAGCGGGAAAATTGCGGGCGCACTTTTCGCCAACCTAGCCCACATCTGAATAGGGGACACCTCACGGTGCATCCTCTCACCACCAGGTTTGTCACCCAGGGTTTCGGAGGCCCTACACCTTGAACCATCGTCTGCGACCCGTCTAATGCCCTGACTCATTCCAAACGAGGATAAAGGTGCTTCAGCTTGAAGCGCCATAGGCCTTGGTGTGGCTTTTATTGCTGCTCTCTTGCCAAGCGGCAACCTCTCTTGTCAGCGCTTCTTCGTCTGGGATGCAGCGGTCCAGGCGTTGCGAGGCGAGCACCCGAGTTCGGATTCGGCCATATTGAGCCAGCTGCCGTGCTTGGCGTGGAATGCCACTCTAAGCGGTCTGCGAGGCACTTTGTCTCTTAGGGGAAAAGGCTTCGTAAAGCGACGCCTTGTTGTGGGTGTTCCAGATTATCCTGCACCAGATGGATCTTCTTATGCCTTCAAACGCGCAAACAACATGAACAGATTGGCAGTGCCGTTGCGCTCTTACTCGTAGTCGACCCGCCGCGGCTGTCCCGGCTACGACCTCGACAGCCGCCTTTGCCCCGCCATCTTTTTGAAATTTGTGAGCGCAACCTTTAGGTTCTGCTTAATCGCGGGACCTGTGCTCGGGGCCCTTTAGTGTCGGTTATTATTAGCGTGTGGAGGCATATCGAGGCCGCGCAAGCACCCACAATTTTTGAGGTGGCTTGACCCATTAATACAAGTACTTAAGGAACCCACTCACCGCAAGCCGAATTCAAGCTGACGCGTTGCGTCGCACAAGATTTAGGAGGATACACCGTGTCGCGTATTTATTCGGAAGTTGGAACAATTGAGAGAGAGGGCGGCAAGATTTTTCTAAGAACAAGCTGTTCTGATACCGGGACTGTGGTCTATGGGCCCTATAACAAGCTTGGTAATGGGATATATACTGTAGAATTTACAGTCGAACCGGACATGGATGCTTTAGGTAGCACTGTGTGCTGTGAAGTAGATGTGATTTCGGACTACGGTCAGAATGTAGTATTCAAACGTCTGCTTTCCGTTGAGGCGCTTCGCAAAAGCGCTGGCAAGATACAAGCAACGTTCGAAATGAAGTCTCCTGGTCTTGTCGAATATCGTGTAAAGGCGCTTGGAACTGCTGGCCTCCGCGTTGCCTACGATCGCAAATTGAATATATTATTTGACAAAAATACCGATCTTTCTTTTTGCTCTTCTGCGCATAACGCTGACGCCAACGAGACTCTGAGCGCTAATTTTGGACGAATTGCACACCTAGCCAGTCTAGGCGTTGATATCGCAGTGGATGCAACGGATATCATTGCGACGGTAAACGATATCAGACTTTATTTGAACTCCGATGAACATGTAACACTGCTAACTGATATTTTTATCAATAACTGCTATACTGCATATTTGCCAAGGAAATGCGTTGCGGTCGACGTCGGAATGAACGTCGGAATGGCTTCGCTGGCGTTTGCCGTGAACCCGATGATCGAGCGCGTTTACGCTTTCGAACCTTTTGCAACTCCTTATGCTCGGGCGCTGAGGAATTTCAGACTTAACCCTGAGCGAAGCAAGAAGCTATTTCCTCACCATTTCGGCCTGAGCGATAAGGATGCCGAATTGGATGTCCTTTGCGAAGATTTGGATACCCTTGGAACCTCGGTCAGAGGCCTTGGCAGAGGAAGCAAAGAAACCATTCGGCTTCGCGATGCGGCGAGTGAATTGAAATCCATCATTGCCGATGCACGTCGGGACGGCCTTGGCGTCTTTGTCAAATTAGATTGCGAAGGGTCAGAGTTTCCGATCTTCGAAGCGCTTGAGCGCGAAGGCCTGTTTACGAGCATAGACGCCATGGTTATGGAGTGGCACATGTGGTGGTCGGAGACGAAGACCCAGGACGATCTCATCCGACCTTTGGTCGCGTCAGGCTTTACCGTCTTTGACCGGACTCCTGTTGACGAACGTCTTGCTGGCATGCTGTCTGCAGTCAGAGCTGCGCAGTCTTAAGTAGAAACTCCCCACCGCCTTCCGGCAACAGCCAATTTTTATTCCATTGCCAGCGATCGCCTATGGGTCAACGGCGGGCAGCTTGGCTTTATCCGGGAGAGGACCGGTTTCAGATCGACAAGCCGACTTGTTGCGGGCGGGATCGCGAGTTTCTTGGCACTATCGCGGTAGGAACGAGAATTGCTCCTCGCCCCC
>CAZDYZ010001077.1:0-7590 GCA_964509525.1 uncultured Acidobacteriaceae bacterium | reverse complement strand
GCCTAATGCGAGATGGAGTGTTGCAACTCCCCTCAAGCGCAGCTCAGCCCAATAAAGAAGCTTCAATTTAACGGTTTTGTGGGTCCGGACTGGGACTGGATACTCGCAATTGCTGGGAGCTGCAATCAGAGTGGCGGAGTTGAGCTAGCTAGCGGAGCATCACTTGGTTATGTGTGTGCCATCTGCTCGACAGTCGGTCGACGGAAACACAGGTAGCAACAAAACGCGAGGGCCATCCACATCAGACGGCCCTCGCTTCAACGGCCTTCCTGGTTAATCGGCCTAGGGGGAGAACTGTTGCTACGAGCGTGCGGGCGCCACTCAAGAGCACATCTCACACTAGTGAGACTGCATCGAAGCCGACTCCATCGTGGTGGGACTGTTCGTCATCAGCCGGATGTCCACTCGGCGGTTCTTGGCCCGTCCTGCGGCGCTCGTGTTTTGGGCAACCGGATTGTCCTTGCCAAGCCCAATGAGGAAGATCCTGTACGCCGGAACGTTGTATTTCGACGCTAGATACTGGATGACGGTGTCAGCGCGACGCTGGCTGAGCTGATAGTTATAATCCGCCGGACCAGTTGAATCCGTGTAGCCTTCGACCTGGATGATGTAGTGTTTCTGGCTTGGTATCTGCTGTCCGAATTCGTCGATCGCCTGCTTGTCCTTACGCGTCAGCTCGGCCTTGTCAAAAGCGAACAACACAGTCATGTCGCGGACCGATTTGTAATTATCGAGGTTCTCAACCGTTCCTGCGAGACTCGTCACCCGATTTTCAGCTTGGGTAGCGTTCTGGTTGGCTTGGTTCGCTGCCTGTCCGGCCGCAAGCGCCTTCTGATCGGCACCTGCTGCCTTCGCGTCCACCTGCTGAATGCCCTGCTGGGCTCGTGCGTCCACGTCCTTGATGTCACGGCTGTTTTTTGCGGTCAGATCATCTAATTCATTGATCTTGTTGATCGTTGGCGTCACTTCGTTCCGCACGTAATTCTTAGTGGCACATCCAACAGTGAGGGGCAGGCTGGCTGCCACAACCACCGCTAACGCAGAGAATCGGTTCATGGAGAGCGCTCCTTCCAAGCTTTCGGCCACAGCGCCGGTCAGCCGTTCCCCTACAATCTAGCAAGCATGCTGCCAATGGGGCCGGGAAATAGAAGAAATGGGCCTTGTGATTTCAATGACTTGAAAGCAAGGATTCGATGTCGTGGACGTGCACACAGATAAACCTGACGCGGGGAGTAGAATTTTTACCTAGTAGTCGAAATGGGAGCCTATTAGCCACCACACACGACAGTTGCCCGCCGCGTCGCCAACTGGCCACTCTGGATTCAGAGCTGAATGGACCTTCACCTAAAAATCCGCTCACTGCCGACCTCGCCGGGGGTTTACCTGTACAAAAACGTAGAGGGCCAGACAATCTACGTTGGCAAGGCGAATAACCTGCGTGCCCGGGTGCGATCGTATTTCCTGGAGAGCGCGCCGGACAACGCCAAGACCAGTACGCTGCTTCGTGAGGCCGTGGATATTGATTACATCGTGGTTGACAACGAGAAGGAGGCTTTAGCACTCGAGAACAACCTGATCAAGCAGAAGAAGCCGCGTTACAACATCCTTCTGCGTGACGACAAGACCTACCCTCACATCAAACTTACCGTCGGAGAGCGTTATCCCAGAGTTTATCCCACGCGCCGCTTGCGTAAGGATGGCTCCCTGTATTACGGGCCGTTCTTTCCCACGAGTCTCGCGTACCGGATCGTCGATCTTATCCATCGGCACTTCCTGATTCCCTCGTGCACACTCAACCTCAATCGCTATTACCCGCGTCCGTGTCTGCAGTATTACATTGGCCGATGCCTGGGCCCGTGCGTTGAAGGACTGACCACCCCGGAGCGCTACGCTGAGGCGGTGCTCGACGTGAAAATGTTTCTCGAGGGCCGCGGCGCCGACCTCTCGCGCTCGCTGCAAGAGCGAATGATTGCCGCCGCTGAGCGTGAGCAGTACGAACTCGCAGCGAAATATCGTGACTTGATCTCGACCATCAATTTGCTCGAGCAAAAGCAACGCATCGCTGCTCTTGAGGGCGATGATGCGGATGTTTTCGGGTACCACTACGCGAGCGAGATGCTGGCGGTAAGCCTATTTCACATGCGCGGCGGCAAGATTGTGGACAAGCGTGAATTCTTCTGGGAAGACCTTAGCGAGACGGTCGGAGGTGCGGGATTCGAACCGGGTGAATTCTTTTCGGCATTGCTGAAGCAGGTCTATCTCGACCAGCAGTACGTGCCACACACCATTTACGTGCCGGTCGACTTCGAGGATCGCGCCACATTGGAGGAAGTGCTTTCTGAAGGTCACAAGCGCCGGGTGCAGGTCCACGTTCCACAGCGTGGCGAAAAACGCTCTCTGGTTGATCTCGTGGGACAAAACGCAAAACAGGCCTACGATCAGCGTTTCCGTGTCATGAAGCCAGCAGCGAAAGCCATCCAAGAGGCGCTACAGGACTCGCTCATGTTGCCGGAGTTGCCCAAGCGTATCGAGTGCTTCGACATCTCGCACATCCAAGGCGCGGAAACGGTTGCCTCAATGGTGGTCTGGGAAGACGGCAAGATGAAGAAGTCCGACTACCGCAAGTTCATAATCAAGGGGGTCATTGGAGTTGACGACTTCGCCTCGATGCGCGAGGTGATCACTCGCCGCTACAGACGCATCCAGGATGAACAGCAGAAGATGCCGAATCTGGTGCTGATCGATGGCGGCATTGGACAACTCCACTCAGCCGCTGAGGCGCTGGAATTGCTGGGCATCACCAACCAGCCGCTGGTGGCGATCGCCAAGCGTGAAGAAATTATGTTCGTGCACAACCAGGAAGACGATCCAATTGTTCTCGACCGTCATTCTCCGGTGCTGCATTTAGTGCAGCAGGTACGCGATGAGGCTCATCGCTTCGCGGTGGCCTTCCATCGCAAGCGGCTCCAGATCCGCGATCGCAAAACCGAACTGCTCGACATTCCTGGCATTGGTAAGAGCACTACCAGGCGGTTATTGCAACACTTCGGCAGCTTACAGGCCGTGAAGGAGGCCGACATAGCTGCCCTCACGTCGGTCGTCAGCCGTTCTCAAGCGAGCGCGATCCTGCGACATTTCTTGGAAACGAAATGACTGGGTGAAGTTGGTGATTTTTTGAATTCGCTTAACTTAACCATCCTGGCTAGCAGCTAGCCAGGACGCCCGTTACGGTTATGAAGAAGGACCAGAGCCGTGCCTGTTGTCCGCGACTGATTGTCCGGTCAGTTTGCAGGTCTGACGCGGATACTCGTTAGACGAGCATCGAGCAAATGTGGCGCAAGTGGACGTCCCTGCTTGACGACCTGCTTTAAGAAATGAGTTCTGCGACCTCTACTGGCTCACTTTCTTTGCAGCCTTATCACCTCCAGCGATTGTCTGAACATCAGAGACTCGAACCATCCGGCCGTGCGCGTATATTTCGTGTCTGCCATGCTGCCGATGCCATTGGGCAAGCTTTGCCGTCTTGTGCCGTTGCTCCACAAGGTCGCGCCAACCAATTGTGTTATAAGCGGAAAAGGCGACCTCTCCTTCCTGGGTGCCGACAGGGGTCATACTAGTCTCGATCGCGCTTAAGTCGTAGACCCCGGTATCCTGGAATAGCTGACCATAGATGATAAGAAGGGTCCAATCGCCAGTGCCACGTTCAGTGATCTCCCAATCAGGGCCGGAGACTTTTGCGCGCGCGGTGCACTGACGAAACAAGTCCACCAGATTAGTGATAGAAAACCCGGCTGGTGCCCGATCCGGCTTGTAGTTCCGAAGAACCGCGGGCACAAGTTGCATGCAGGTCATGATTGTGCCGCGGCTGGCCCCAGCGATTTCCCCAAGATCGGTGAAAAAGCGCTCCAAGTCGAAGAACTGGGTTAGCGGGACCCAGCGCCCGGTGCGGCGGCTTACGAGCAGAGGGCTCATTACCCCCCAATCGGGATGCTCATTCGGCGTAACCGAGCCCTCTTCAGCATTTGCACTGTGTAGTAAGTCCAAGACGTTCCCGAATCTACTCATGATCGCGGTCGGGAACCAGTCTCTCAGCGGTTGCCAGTCGGTCTGGATCTGGGAACTGAGATCTGCGGCAAGCTGCGACAGCGTGTAGCGCTGTCGATATCGCCGTGCGTCGTCCACGTCGCGATCTCGGCCAGCAAACATGATCGGCTGGAATACCACGCTGAACACCTTATCGATATTCTGAATTGCAAATTCGACGATAGGCCCCACTTGGTCTTCGTTATAGCGGTTGACGACTGTGGTCTGCAGTGTAACGCGGAGGTCAGCTCTGGCCAGATTCTCAATTGCTCTAAGTTTGGTTTCGAATAGATTGCCGACGCCCCTGTGGCTGTTTCGTTCCTCTGAGACTGCATCGAACTGCAGGAATACGCTGTGAAGGCCTGCTTCCCGGGCTTCTTCAGCAAACCGTGGCTCTTGTGCGAAACGGATTCCGTTAGTAGCAACGTGGAGGCGCCTGAAACCTGTTTCTCTCGCACATCTGACAGCCTGGAGGAAGAACGGAGAGATGGTTGGCTCTCCACCGGAGAAAAGAATGTTCAGTTCACGCTGTGGCTTAAACGAACGGGCACGCTGCAGGATGGCTTTGATATCCTCCATATCCAGCTCGTGAACATAGCTGGCGGCGTTGGCATCCATAAAGCATGGCCAGCATTTCATGTTGCAGCGGTTGGTGAGGTCGAACACAAGGAACGCGCCGCGGCCATACCGAATACTCGACACGCCGTGATCGTGGACCAGTGCATCCTCGCTGCAAGCGAAGTCAGGCCCTGGATAAAGCCTTTCCATTCGGCGAAAAAATGCTGCGTTCGTAGCCAGTAAATCTTCGAAAGGTCCGTGTATCGGGCAAATCTTCCGAATGAGGACGCGCCCTGCCTCTTCGACAACATCCGCCCTGATGATTCCAGGATCGCACTTAAGTCCATCTACGTTCGCTTTACCCCGCAGGAGTGCATTCCGACCTTCTGCCACACAGTTTGGACAGACGGACTGTATCGTTCGGGGTACTCCCAATGGGATAACAGACCGGTCAGGCCGTCTTGATAGCCATCCTGGTGCCCACCGAGCGGAGCGCTCGCGTTTCGGGAAGAAGGCATTTCCCACGCGGGTGAGAAGCCAAACGAAATCTGACAACGTGCAGACCGCCGTTTCCGCTGTCCGCAGTGATAGAGTCTTGGAATTCCGATACATGACATTCTCCGCAGGACGGACGCAAGTCGTATGTTGGAGTCTTAGGTTCAGCTCGGCTGCTGGGGCCTTGGTCGACAGCATTGGCGAGAACCCGGCGTGATAGGAGTTCCGCATAGCTTAGGATTCCTCGCGATCGTTTGTCAAAGGAAAAACTGGATCGGGTACAGCTTCTTCCCGCGATCCGCGCATTCGCTGCTTTCTGTCAGACTGCTTGCTCACACCTGAATAATGGCTGAGCTAACAAAGATCGGAAAAATCGCGCAGCGCCACACCTGGCAGAATTGGCGGCGAGCAGTGGAACGTTGTCCGGCACGTGATCACTGCCCACACAGACGCTACGTCATAGCGCTACCAGCTGCGAGCGATCGGGGATGATCGATTATGATTTGTTTGAAAGAATTAACGCAGAAAATTCTGGGCATATCAGAGTGAGCCCCCGAGAACCCTAGTGCCTGGTTTGACGGTCGGTCATCAGACCGCCGTGAAGTTGCCGTCCAACTTTTGTTTATTCAGTGATTCAGGCGCTGTGTGTTGGCCTGGCTGCGACAGCTTCCAACGCCGGCGATCAGTTAAAAGCGGATGAGAACGGCCTCAGGCGGTGCGTTCCCAGAAAATGGGATCGTTTAAGGTTTTCACCGGGTCCTGTCCGCAGAGCCGATACACCCATGGTGGAAATGTTCCAGCCCTAGTTTTTTATTACGTTGTCGGTTTCTAAGTAAACATCAGTTGCCATGGAGGCCCTATGAGCGAAGAAATGGAAGCAATGGACAAAACGAGAGAAGCGGCAGAGGAAGGCAAAGAAAAACGGCAAATGGCTCCGGTCAGCTTAACTATTGCAATTCTGGCCGTATTCGTGGCCACCGTATCGCTGCTCGGCCATCGCGCACATACCGAAGAGATCCTGATGCAGACCCGTGCTACCGACCAGTGGGGCTATTACCAGGCAAAGAACATGCGCCGTAATAATCTCGAAGCGCTGGATGAGTTCCTGACAACCCTGGAGAACACCAAATCCGAGCGCGTCGAAGAAGTGCGGAAGCACTTTCACGCAGACATTGAAAAGTATCACGAACAACAGGCAGACATTCAGACGGAAGCACGGGGACTCGAGCTGGAAGTGCAGCGTGCCAGTCGTCGCGCCGACCGCTTCGACCTCGGGGAGGTGCTTCTGGAGATTGCCCTGGTAGTCACCTCCATCACCTTGCTCACTGACAATAGAAGCTACTGGTACCTAGGGATGGTTCTGGCTGTGGCCGGTCTGATAGCGGGCAGCAGTGGTTTGTTCGTGCATTAACCGGGTTTCTTATGCTACGACTCCCAGCCTTCTTCTCCGATCAAGGGTACGAAGCGGCAAAGGTCGTGGGTTGTGATAAGAGTTTCGCCGCCCACTTTTCTCAGGATATGCACTTGCTGCTCAGCACGGTTTCCTACTGGCACAACCAGTCTGCCACCATCCACCAGTTGAGCAACGAGGCTATTGGGGATTCGCGGTGCTGCGGCGGCTACAAGGATTTTGTCGAACGGCGCCCGCTCCGGTAAACCAAGGCTGCCGTCGCCATGAACGACGTGCACATTGGAGTAACCCAGGCGGGCCAATATCTCCCGCGCTTTATCGACAAGCTCCTCGTGGCGTTCGATGGTCCACACTTCGGCAGCCAGCTCCCCGAGGATCGCTGCTTCATATCCGGTACCTGTCCCGACCTCGAGTACGTGATCGCGAGACTGCAGCTCCAACGCCTCCACCATGGCTGCCACGATGTACGGCTGCGATACAGTCTGCCCTGCTCCGATAGGCACGGGGTGATCGCCATAAGCGTCCCCAAGGTCGCGGCTAGCGATGAACTCCTCGCGCGGGACTTTACCCATCGCTTCTAACACGCGGTGATCGCGAATGCCCCGTGAGCGCAGTTGCTCCTCGACCATCCGTGCGCGCTGCTGCTCGAACGTTTCAGCAGTGTGACCGTTATTGAAGATGTGCCTGCACATTATTGTCGGGCAAGCGGTCGTAACAATCTCAGAGCTGGCCCACGGCAGCCTCCCCCAGGACTTTCATCCACTGGATAGCATCGCCGCACCCGCTCTGCCGCTCGGTGTCTCCCAATGTATCGCGCGACTGATGAAATCGATCTCGAAATGGTCGTCACTGTGGGTCGGTTGGACCCCAGCTCACTGTTAGCGTTTCCGCTTGCGGATCAGCAGGTCGAAACTCACGACGCCATTCTGGTCGCGGATACCCTGGAATGTGTATTCACTGTTGATGTTGTATTCGAACTGGATGACCTGCTGTGCCGAACTGGTGAGGTTGGTGATGTAGGTAAGTGTTACGTTATTCGAGAC
>CAZDYZ010001076.1:0-1716 GCA_964509525.1 uncultured Acidobacteriaceae bacterium | reverse complement strand
CGCCGCGACGGAGGCTCTTCCCTCACCTGGCGTAGTTATTTCTTGGCCCCTTCCACCTTCGTTGTTTCTGCCTTGCCGGCGTCGGATTTGGCGTACTTACGGCGGAAGCGCTCCACCCGTCCAGCGGTGTCCACCAGTTTCTGTTTGCCGGTGAAAAATGGGTGGCACGCGGAGCAGATTTCCACGTTGATGTCGCCTTTGTGGGTTGAACGGGTCATAAAGGTATTTCCGCACGCGCAATGCACGCGCACTTCATCGTAAGCGGGATGGATGGCTGCTTTCATAAGACTCCACGTTGTTATTCGCGATCCTTAAGTTTACTGAAAATCGGGCTACCAGCCAACTGCAGCAGGCGTGCCCTTCTATCGCCGCAGGCCATTGGATTCATCATCTGCGGAAAAGATTCGGCACAAACAAAATACCCCGGTTCGCTTGCCAAGTTGAGGCAAGACCGTCACATTACTCTAGGACACGCTATGATCAGACCGCATGTGCAAGCTATTCTCCCTATTGCGCGCCTAGGGGTTTCAGTGTCGATCGTCATCGCACTGGCACTGGCCTCTTGCGGGGCACAGGCGCAACTCACTGGAACGCTGGCAGGAGTAACACCGCAGAGTACTGAACCTCGGACGGCTGCGCTGCCACTCTCTGCGACACAACGCCCGCCGACCACACCCGGCGACGACTTGGCCCAGATGCGGATGGACCTGAACCGCATGGAAAGTATGCTCGGCAACATGAGCAGCCAAATCGAATTCCTGCGCGACCAGAACTTACAGATTCTGTTGCGAACCAACGCGCAGATGTGGACCACTCTGATCCGCGACCTTCGCCGACAGGTTGATAGGGAAGAGCAACGGATTCAGATGCAACAACCGCAGGGCGACAAGGCTATACCTTCCCCACCCCGGCGCTAGTCTGGGAGGGAAGCTCCGAATGTCGCCCGACGACGAAGCAATAAGAGTGTTGCTCAGCTTACTGATTGTAGCCCGCCCCGAGATCCCAACGATCTCTCGAGTAACGGCTCAGTCCGAGATGGAATTTGCTGGCTCGTCGTCGGAGATTCCCAGTTTCTCCTCAAGCTGTGCAATGTCGGTCATAAGGCGATGGTCATAGCCCTTAAAATTTCGCAGCCGGTACAGAAACTCCCCCAGGAGCATCAAGCGGCAACAAGCAATCACAATGAAAACCAGGGCCAGCGATATGTCAAGGTTCTGGTGAAAGCGGCTATAGAGCTCCGTATCCCCGCGGGCGGCAGAGCGTAGAGCAACGACCTCCAAGAAGATTCCCCCTACGAAAAGACTGCCCAGAATCGAGACCAGAATGAAAGTCCGGGAAATGTACAGCAAAGTGGCGAACGCGTTGTTTTGGCACTCGCAGAGATTGAACAGCCTGGCGTTGATCGAAAGAAGTCTTGCCTTGAGGATCCAAGTGCTCAACCTCTGAGGAGGCAAAGAAAGGAAGTGCCGGATGGTGTCAGCGTAGAGTGCCACCAGCGTGCTGACGATAACCAGTAGGACCTCCAGCGGGAGGGCATACTTGTGGAGCCATTCGGCAATTGCGTGGAGCATGCTTTTGGGCAATATACCATGCACTTTGGAATCCCGTGAGCGGCAACCACAAACGTATCAATCCCTTTCAGGGTGTCAAGGTCAACTTAGATGCGGGTCCAATCGGAGTTCGGGAAGCAAGGCTTGCCCGAAGAAGGGCGGAGCT
>CAZDYZ010001075.1:0-2983 GCA_964509525.1 uncultured Acidobacteriaceae bacterium | reverse complement strand
GAGAACGTGATCGAGCCTGGAGTGAAGCTTCTGGACGGTGCGTGCACCGATGCGATGCGCCGCAATCATCTGTTGCAGGCGGGTCTCGCGGACGCTGACCAGGGCGAATTCAGCCGCCACGAAGAACGCGTTCGCCGCGATGAGCAAAACCACCGCTACAATGCGCAGCAGAGCGAATGTCACCATGAAGCTGAAATCTTACCATCGGCGAGGGGCTGAAATGTGGTGGACGAATGGGTGACGGTTGCGCGAAATTCATTGCAGTGGAGCAATGGGTGCCGACGGTTCCGTGCTGCGACTAAATTCACCACTTCTGAATGCCTTGCCAAGAGCTTCTGGGTAGGACAGTGGAGTGCAGGTTGCACGATACAAAGAAGGCGTCCTTTCTGTCACCGACGTAGGGCGAGCCCCTCTGGCGGGACAGCTTATGCTTTCCGGGGAGGGGAGGAGCGAGTAAATTAAATTAAATTAAACTTTAATGAATATCGCGATTGCCGGCTTCTGTACTCGGCGGTGCAGGATGTTGAACACGACTTCAGTTGGTAGGCGCAGGAGGAAAATATGCCAGCGCACAGTAGTCCAAAGTTTCGTAAGGTCGCCAAGGCTGCTTTTGCCTGCATCGGACTCCTTGTCACACTCGCCGGGATCTCCGTCCGGGCACAGAGCGCTCCCGTAAAGAATATCGTTCTGGTGCACGGCGCATGGGCAGATGGTTCTGGCTGGAAAGGCGTTTATGACATCCTTGTAAAGGACAATTTCATGGTGAGCATCGTTCAAGAGCCCGAAACGTCCTTTCAACAAGACGTGGCCGCCACCAAACGCGTGCTTGCCCTGCAGGAGGGCCCCCTGCATCCTTGTCGTTCACAGCTACGGAGGCGCCGTAATCACCGAAGGTGGAACTGACCCATCCGTTGTGGGCTTGGTTTATATTGCCGCCCATATGCCGGATGCCGGGGAGAAAGAGTCGGAAGACGGAAAGCGTTTCCCAAGCGACCTAGCCACGTCGTCCGCGATAAAGAAGACGCCGGACGGTTTCACCTGCATCGATCCTGCTCAGTTCCACGATCTGTTCGCTGCCGACCTAGCCGCTTTCATGGCACGCTCGCAGGTGCTCAACTTCGCCGATAACTTCTCAGCGACTATTACCGCCGCCGCGTGGCGAACGAAGCCAAGCTGGATGTTGGTGGCCGGCAAGGACCGCACTATCAACCCCGAACTGGAGCGCTGGTATGCCGCGCGCGCCGAGAGCCACAAAGTCAAAGTCGCAGGCACCAGCCACGTGGTCTACATCTCCCACCCGAAGGAAGTCGCCGCTTTAATCGAGCAAGCTGCACAAAACGCTCGACAGTGAAGTAGAGGCGCGAGTCCACATGCCCCCGGAGTATTCGGGTTGATAAACTTGCCCGTGATTCGTACACGGCACACTGCTCAGGAGGCGGCCTGTCTTCCCGCATCGATTGCCTTCCACTGAAAGCGGATCACTTCGCTGAAGTGACGGATGACAAACTGCGGATCATGTCGTCCCGGATAAATGTGGAACTCGTTGGTGATGCCGCGTGACGTCAAGAGTAAATGTAGCTGGCTTGCTCCCTGCTCGAAGCCGTAGTCATCGTTGTCACCCACATTAAAGTAAATCTTCATCATCCTAAGGCTCCCCGTGCTGTCCGTCCGGGCAAAGTAAAAGACGTTATTACGCTCAAAATATGCGCGATTTAAGGGAGAGCCAAAGACATCACCCATCAACGATCCAGGCGAGCCGGTTCCGCCCGAACTGAGGTCTTTCGGCAATTTGGCAATAAGCGCCGGCATCTGGGCACTGACGGCAACGAACTGGTCAGGATACTTGAAAGCAAAACGCAGCGCTCCGTAGCCGCCCATAGAGACTCCGGTAATGCCGCGCGTCGCACGAGTTCCCCAAATTCTGTACCTCCTCTCCATCTGCGGTATGAACTCTTTGATGAAGAAGTCTTCGTAGCGCACTTTACCGCTTTCAGCATTAAGGTAGAAGGTGCGGCCAGCGCTTGGTGCCAGTACCACAAAATCGCCGACCTTGCCCTCGCTCCGCAGCTCCGAAATAATGTCCCATCCGCCTAGGTTCAGTAGGGACTGTTCGTTGTCGCCGAGACCGTGCAAGTAGTACAGCACAGGGTAGCGTCGCGTCTTATCATGATCGAAGCTAGGAGGCAGGAATGCGCAGTAACGCACCGCGCGCTCTAGCGCCCCGGACTTTATGACCGAACACTCAGCCCGTCCCTGCGCTTGCAACAGCGGGGTAACACGGAGCGAGGTGAGCGTCACCCAGGCGAGCATGACCAAAATTCGGCCTCGATGTTTCGCGCCTGATGACAAGGCAGGAAGGATTTTCATTGTTTGATTCTCGGATCGAACCCGTAGTTGAGAACTGAGTCTATACCCAATCGGCGGGGCGTCCGGCAGTGGCCTGGACACATGATCATTCATACTTGAGGGTTTGCACTGGATCCAGTCGTGCGGCACGGCTTGCCGGATATAGACCCGCCAGAAGGCTCACAACAATGGAAAATACAATGGCTGTGCCGATGAGCCAGGGAGGCAGAATCCACACTGCCTCTGACGGCAATTGATGCCGGTGCATATAGATGCTCGTCCCTATGTTAATCGCCTTCCCGATCGCGAAACCAAGTGCTATTCCGAGCAGGCCGCCAAAAAAGCCCATCGCGCCCGCTTCGGCAAAGAATAATTGCCTCACGTCCCTGTCGCTTGCGCCTATGGCCTTCATCACTCCGATCTCGCGCCGACGTTCCAGCACTGCCATCACCAGCGTGTTGATGATGGCCAATGTCGCGACGGCAAGTGCCAGCGAGCCAAAAATACCGAGAAAAAGATCGAGGACTGTGAAGAAACGTCGCAGGCTCTTCGTCGCATCGAGCACGGAAAAGGTACGAAACCCCATTTTGTTGATTGCATCCTGCACCTCAGCGACCTTGCCGGGATCTTTCACTCG
>CAZDYZ010001074.1:0-25090 GCA_964509525.1 uncultured Acidobacteriaceae bacterium | reverse complement strand
GATTCTGGCGATTGTCATGATCAGGGTCCCTCTGGCAAATGCCGGCCGGCCCGACGAGCCAGCGCCCCCGACGGCGATTATGTAAAACGGAGACCTTACCTCTATCAAATGCTGGGCTCGGGAGTGGGCAATGGGCGTCGTGTCCTGCATCGAGGTTGTGAAGATGGCCAACCCGGTCAGGATTGCGCGACCGAAAATGCGTGTGCAGCGCGCAGAGCGGGAAGAGCGGTTGAAACAGCGGAGTGCCTGGAGCATAACCCGCAAGAAAACAGCGCTTCGTTCGCCTGAGAGATTCTTTGTTAAAATGCGCTGGCTCACGCCTGAAGCCGGCTGCCATCTTATCTCGTGCTTTGTGCCCGAGGAGCAGAGTACCTTTATGCCTTGGCGGCGGTTGATGAGTCTGCCGGGATGGAACCCAGAAGCCTGGAGCACGACACAACTCATTACCAAGTGACACTGGCATCCAATCTGGCTGCAATCCACCAGCGCCTCGCCCGCGTGGCCAGGCGCGTCGGAAGGAACCCGGATGACATCAGCCTCATGGCGGTAACCAAGACCTTCCCTGCTGAGCTCATCCTTGAAGCGTACGAATCGGGGCAGCGACTGTTTGGGGAAAATCGTGTGCAGGAGTTCGCGGAAAAGGTCAGCAGCCTGACCGAGCTGCGGGATGCCGAGTTCCACATGATCGGCCACCTGCAATCCAATAAAGTCGGCAAGGCCGCCGCATTGTTTTCTGCGATTGATTCGCTCGACTCAGCCAGGCTGGCTCAACGTCTGAACGCTTCTGCTGACAAGCTTGGCAAAATCATGAACGTACTGGTCGAGATCAATCTCGGCGGGGAAGAGGCCAAAAGCGGCATCGGTCCCGATTCGCCAGATCTCGAGGACATTTTCATGGGCGCTCCCGACTGGCAGAACCTGCGCATCCGCGGACTTATGACGGTACCACCCTTCACAGAAGATCCAGAGGGCGCACGCCCGTACTTTCGACGGCTTCGACAACTGCGCGACCGCCTCGCGGCGCGCAACCTGCCCTCCGTTACCCTCGACATACTTTCGATGGGTATGTCTCATGACTTCGAAGTTGCAGTCGAAGAAGGCTCAACCTCGGTGCGCATCGGCTCGGCAATCTTCGGGATGCGGGCAAAACCATGATTCCTGTTCGCGACACACCCTTCGGCGCGACCTTCCTGGTAAGAGTCCACCCCCGCGCGAAGAAGAACGCCATCACCGGTGAAGTCGGCGATGCACTTAAGGTGGCGTTGACCGCTCCACCCGTAGAAGGCCGCGCGAACCAAGCTTGCACCGCCTTTCTCGCGGAAGTTTTGAACCTGCCGCGCGCCTCGGTTAGGATATCCGCCGGGGAAAACAGCCGAAAGAAAGTGATACGTGTGGCAGGACTAAGTGCCGACGAAGTGCGCCAGAAGTTAGGAATCTGATCGCGGAAGAGATTATGCTCAACCTCTACGTTGTGGTGCTGGCTGTCATCGTTATCGCTTTGATGGCGGTCAGCATAGCGCAAATTCGCAAGGTCAAGACTAAAGCGGATTACCTGATTGCCGGCCGCTCGCTACCCGCCCACGTGCTCGTGTTCACCTTGCTGTGTTCGTGGATCGGCGCAGGAAGCCTTTTTGCCGGCGCGGAGAACGCCTTCAGAAACGGCTTTGCTGCGCTCTGGCAACCAGGAGGCGGATGGATCGGCCTGATCGTGATTCTGTTTGTGGCGCCAAAGGCGCGCAAGTTTGCGCAGTTTACCATCCCCGACCTGCTCGAGGCGCGCTACAACTCCACCGCTCGTATTCTGGGGACAATTGCCATTCTGTTTGCCTACACTGCCATCACCTCATACCAGTTCAAGGGCGGCGGCGACGTTCTGCACCTGGCGTTTGGCATTGACAACACGCTCGGCATGTACATCATCGCGACCTTCGTCATTATATTTACCGCACTCGCGGGCATGGCGTCGGTCGCGTACATGGATGTTGTGATCGGCTTGCTGATCACGTTTACCTCTTTCCTGTCGGTTCCAATTTTGCTGTATCGCGTCGGCGGCTGGGCTGGACTGCAGCAGACGCTTCCCGCGGATCGCTTTCAGCTGCTCGGTCACCTGACATTCGCCCGAGCCATGGAGTTCTTCCTGCCCACCTTTCTGCTGATGCTTGGCAATCAAAGCATGTACCAAAAGTTCTTCTCGGCGAAGTCGGAAAGGGCGGCGCGCAACGCAGTGTGGGGCTGGCTTGTCGGCACATTGATCCTGGAGACGCTGATCGTTGCCATTGCGGTTTGCGGTTCGGCGTTGTTTGGGCCGCACGCCGCAAACGGCGGCATCGCAGAGGTCATCCAGCATCCACGCGAGATCATTCCTTTCGTTGCCCGTCACGGACTGCCGCCCCTGGTAGGAGCGCTGTTGCTGGGCGCGATTTTCGCCAAGGTCATCTCGACGGCGAACAACTACCTTTTTTCGCCGGCGACCAACCTGGTAAATGACGTCTATACCCGCTTTATCAACAAACGGGCCTCGAACCAGACCGTGCTGTTGGTGTCGCGGCTGATGGTCGTGGGGTTGGGACTTTTCGCGCTCCTTCAAGGTGCGTATTGGGAGTCGATTCTGGCGATGGCACTCTACGCGTACACAATTTATTCGGCCGCGGTCACCCCGGTGGTAATGGCGGCATTCTTCTGGAAGCGAGCCACTGCGGCCGGAGCCATTGCTTGCCTTGCACTTGGTACCTTCGTCACGATCTTTTGGAACTACGGTAAGCCATTTTTGCCCGCTGCCTGGGCCGAGCGCGATGCCATCTTCCCTGCTCTGCTCGTTTCCGTGGTCGCGCTGGTGGTCACCAGCCTGCTGACAGAGGCGCCAGCGCGTGAAAAGATAGCCGCCTTCTTGCCAGAAGAGGGATGAAGCGCATGAAGAGCCCGGCCTACATCGCCAAACACATTCGCGCCGTAATCAGAAACGGCGGCTCGGCCCCACACAGCATAGAAGTTCAGCGCTTCTTCAAGAAAGAGGTGAACTCACGCGGTTGGTACACCCATGAGCTGCGCAAAGTTGCGGTTCGTTTTCGAAGGACCATTTTGGCCGAGCACGGCCAGCAGTATCTATTGCGCGTGGCTGATCAGCTCTTCCGCGGCCAGATTCTGGAAGAGAAGATCTTCGCCGTGCTGATGCTGGAGGGCATGGTCGGCGATTTCGGCAAACACGAGTTTAACTTGTTCGAAAGCTGGCTGAACCGGGTCAGCACCTGGGCGGACCACGACGCGCTGGCACATTACCTCCTTGGTCCGATGATCGCTGCCAATGCCTCGTTTTTGTCGCGACCTCCCAACTGGACCAAGCGGAAGACCAACTGTCGTTGGCACCAGCGTGCTGCTGCAGTTAGCCTGATCCACAGTACGCGGCAGCACAAGAATTTTTATACCATCCAGCAGGTTACGGAATTGCTGCTGGACACCGACGACGACCTGGTACAGAAGGGATTGGGCTGGTTGCTGCGCGAGGCAGCCAAGGCAAATCGTAATCAGACGGTTGCCTACCTGATGACTATCCGCGTGCGGACACCGAGACTGGTGTTGCGCACTGCATGCGAGACCTTACCTGTCAACACACGAAAGCTTGTCTTGGGAAAGAGGTCAGCTACGGGTTTACGCCCCAGGGACCAAGCAAGAGAGTGAGAGAAGGAAAAAAGCCGAAAGTCCGTCTTCATCCATGTGAATACTGGGGGCGCAGTCATTCCCGGTTCTGTCATTTACAATAGTTTACGCATGAACCTATCTGCTATTCAGGCAGCACTGCACGACAGCCACAACGATTGCTGGCTCTTCTACGACCACCATCACCGCGATCCCATCGCCTATCACTTGCTCGGTCTGCCCGAGAAAATGATGGTCACGCGCCGCTGGTTCTACGTGGTGCCCGCCGATGGCGAACCCCTGAAGCTGGTGCACCGCATCGAGAGCCACCACCTCGATTCGTTGTCCGGCAAGAAGCTGGAGTACTCGTCGTGGCAGGAGCTATGGCAGAACCTGGAGGCGATGCTTGGCTCTTACCATACGGTCGTGATGCAGTACTCGCCCAACAATCAGATTCCGTACATCTCGCTAGTCGATGGCGGCATGCTGGAACTGGTTCGCAGTTTCGGCAAGGAAATTGTGAGCTCGGCGAATTTAGTAGCGCGGTTCGAAGCGACGCTGACCGAGGAGCAGATGGCTTCGCACTTCAAAGCTCGTGATGCTGTCGACAAAATTACAGCCGCCTTCTTCCAAGAACTCGGCCGCCGCGCCCGCAACGGGGGCACGCACGAATTCGAGATGCAGCAGTGGGTCCTGGAGGCATTCCAGCGGGAAAACCTCGTAACGGAAGACCCGCCCAACGTAAGCGTGAACGCACACAGCGGAGATCCGCATTATGAGCCGACCTCAGCTACGTCGGCCCCTGTACATCCCGGCGATTTCGTGTTGCTTGATATCTGGGCGAAGTGTGAGCAACCCGACTCTGTCTATTACGACATCACTTGGACTGGCACGATCGGAATCCCGAACGATAAACAACGCGAAATCTTTGAGATTGTCCGCGATGCTCGCAACGTCGGCATCCGCACGGTGCAGCAGGCTTTTGATGGGAAGAAAAAACTTCATGGCTGGGAAGTGGACCAGGCGGTGCGCGAATTCATCCGCGGGAAAGGATACGGGCAGTACTTTATTCATCGCACGGGGCATTCGATCGGTCGGGAGATCCACGCCAATGGGGCAAACCTAGATAATCTCGAGACCAAGGATGATCGCGAGATCCTGCCCAACACCTGCTTCTCGGTTGAGCCTGGCATTTATCTTCCAGAATTCGGCGTCCGCAGCGAAGTTAACATGATGATTCGCAACGGTAAGGGTGAGGTGACTGGCCGCGTGCAGAACGAGTTGGTGTTTGTTTAATGGCAAACCTGGAGAACACGGCCACAGTAAGCCGCCGCTCTGTCAAAACTGCTGCCTCGCCCGCGGGCTCTCTGGCTACCATCGCACCTATCGCAGGCTGGCTCTTTCCGGGGCTTGGACACTTCATTCAGCGTCGCTGGATTCGCGGCCTGCTGCTGATGCTGGCGGTTTTCATCATGTTCTTCGCCGGACTCGGTATGCAGGGCAAGGTGTACGCTTTCAACACCGGTGATCTGCTCGACATCTTGGGATTCGTGGGCGATCTGGGTGCTGGCGCGCTGTACTTTGTCGCCCGGGCAATGGATTGGGGTGCCGGCAACATCCATCGCGCCGTGGCCGACTACGGCACCAAGTACATTGTCGTGGCCGGGTTGCTGAACATCATCGCAGCAGTTGACGCTTATCACATTGCGATCGGCAAGAAAAAATGATCATCGAACTCTCTCATTACAATGCTGCCTTGCTGTTCGCGCTGTGCGCCTCAACCGTCTTCGGCATTACGCAGCGCAACAATCCGAAGGATATGTTCCGCTATGGTGCATACTGCTTTGTCTTGTTTGCGGCAGGCGTGATCGTGGCCTCATGGGCTATGTGGCTGATTAAGCACTGAACAATGGTCTGCTGGATTGGCTAAGTCAGCCGCTGTCGCCTTTGCTTCATCCTTCCCAGACAAAGGCGTCGAACACTCGCACTTGCAGGAACCCAAGTTGTTTGTAGAGATCAACGGCACGATGGTTGGCCTCGGTCACGGTAAGTGATAGCAGACTGAAATTTCGGTTGCGCAGCGAATTCCAGGTGCGGGCGATTAGGTTTTCGCCAATGCCCTGGCGACGGTATTCGGGAACCAGGCAGAGTTGCGTGACATGTCCAACATCATCCTTGACTCTCGAGCACAGAATCAGCCCTATCAGCGCATCACTGGGTCGATGAATGGCCACGAACGAGGAATCTGCATCGAACACACCGCAGCCGGGGAAGCGCACGATGTTGTTCAGGAAGCGCACCGAACCGGCATTGGTGCGGTACTGGTCGTTGATTTCCGAATCGATGTGCATGCGATAAGCCGCTGTAATGACGCCAGCTGTTGCCTGGTAATCCTGATCGGACCAGGGACGAATATGGATCTCCGGTGGTATCTGCATTGAAGTGATCCGCGGCGCATCTGCTCCCTTCAGATGCAACAGCAGGAAGAGGCGGCGGTAGCGCTGGAATCCCGCGGCCAAGAACGGAGCCGCCAAATCTCCGGTCGAATGAGTCAGCAGCTGTGCTTCCACCCGATGAATCCCGGGTGACCGCTGCAACGTCTCGACCATGTGTTCCAACATCTGTAATTCGACATGGTGTGCGTCGCTACGGTGCGGAGAGACGAACAGGTCTCCGACAACACCTTTGCTTCCCTCGTAAACAAAGAAGGAATACCCCACGATGCTGCCGCGCTCGACCGCCGCGTAGCCCGGCAGGATCTTGGCATCCACATAGCGCAGGATCATCTCCGACGAACTACGATAATCCCAGGTGAGCAGGCGGCTCCAGGTTTCAACCTCTTCGTCGAGCAAAGGACGCAGGTCGGCGGATGAGAAATGCCTGAGATCGAGAATCTCCACCGATCGGTGCGGCTGGCTGTACTCTTCCACAGTTCTATGTGCAGCGGCCATGACTCTGAGCCAGTCTATTGCGACTGCCTCGGATCAGGCAAACGGCGACGATGAAGGACATTATCTCCAACTGAGTACAGCCCTGATACGAGTGACCGAGCCCCCAGGAGCATCGGCGATACCACTTTCCGCCCACGCCCCGACAAAGTGGCGCATCTGGGACAAACCGGGATACCGTAACCTGGGTCCGCACGTAGGTTGCTCGATCACCACTTAGGTGAGTAGAACTTCGGAAGGCGTGCTGCTGACACAGAGGTATTCCCAGGAAATGGGATAGGTGGGCATTCGCATGGCCAGGGTGATCCTGCCAGCCAAGTCGAAACACCTGTATGGCTCGCCCTTAAGTTAAGCTACGCCGATCCGAGAGCGAGGGCAGCCCAGGAGCTCGGTACTGTGCGATGAGGGGTGCAGTATGCAGGTATTGGGGCAGGGACACGGATTTTTGTGTGGACATTGCACCGGCCAAGACCACTCGATCTCGCCCCCCTGCCTTGGCCTGATACAGCGCCTCGTCCGCCAACTTGAGAATCTGGGCGGCAGATGTGCCATGTTCTGGAAAGCCTGCAACTCCGATTGACGCTGTAATCCTGCGAAGGATCTCGCCACGATGTGGGATCTGCAGGTTCGTCACATGCTTTCTGAGCATTTCGGCTCGTTCACGACCCACATCCAAGCTAGTGTCCGCCAGGATCAGAAGGAATTCTTCCCCTCCGTACCGGCAGGCAATATCGCCACCTCGTATTTGGGAGTTGAAAGTCGATCCCAGTTCGCGCAGGAGGACGTCGCCTGCTTCATGGCCAAGTAGATCGTTGAACCGTTTGAAGTGATCGATATCGATCATCAAGACAGTAACCGGTTTCGCGTTTCTGGCCGCGCGAAGCAGCTCCCGCTCCAGCGACTCTTCCATATGACGGCGATTAAACAAACCAGTCAGAGGGTCTCGGACAGACTGATACTTCAATGTTTCGTGCAACATGAGGTTGGCAAATGCCAGCGAAATCTGCTCTGCCACCATAGTTGCAAGCTCCTGCTTGCGTTGAACCAGCCGAGGATTGGCGGTTGAATGGCATAGCGTAGGGTCGTCGATGCTAAGCACACCCAAAGAGTCGCCTTGAGCGACCATAGGAATGCAGAGATGGCAGGAGGCAGATGCCTCATCACTATGTCCACACAGCAAACTAAGTGTGCCGGGTTGAACCAAATGCACTCGCCCTTTGCGTAAGGCCCAACAGCTTTCCGGAGCAAAAGGACCGGACTTTTTCGACGCGGTTGCTCCCCAACTAAGGGCAACGTCAAGAAAATTGCGTGACGAGTTCAGCATCAAGACCGTCCCGGCGGCAAAGAACTGCTGCAGGATGCGAGCCGCTTGCTGGCGGCCTTCGTCCACCGTCAGACACGACTGGAGAAGCTCGACCAGCTCGTTGATGGCTTCCATTTGGCTGCTATGCTCCTGCAATTCAGCCAAAGAAACTCGCAATTGCTCATCTGTGCGGGCCAGTTCTTCGGTACGCTGGGACACCCGCTGCTCCAGCTCAATGTTCAATGTTTGGACCGTTTGGTGCATTCTGATTCGTGCTTTCGCGTCGCTAGTGGTCCTGCGCGTCGCGAAAAAGGCAATCTCCGCAGCCAGGAAACCGGCTAGGAGCACCAGAGCGGAGGTGATTTCGCTAGTCGTTGCATACTGCGATTCGCTCTGCTCCATCGCCATTTTCATTTGTTTCATTTCAAACGACACCAACTCATTCCAGGCAGCGTGGTAGGCGAACAGGGCCGGCCTCGTCTCCTCAACCATCAGGGCTTCAGCCATCCTGGTCTTACGCTGGCTGACCAGCAGGTCAAGCGCTCTTTGATAGCTGTTAACGTAAGGAGCCCTGGTCTGCTTAATGGCCAGTACCAGCTTTTTTTCCTGCTCCGAGTCACACTGGCTTTCGATGTCGTGGATCACGTCCGCTACCCTGCTGTTTTCCGCTCCTCGAGCCTGCTGGGCTTCCGGCAAGGTTGCCTGCTCCGGCAGGAACAGCTGCATCGTGATACGGCTGTTCTCAGCGGAGTAGCGCAGCCCCTCATGTGCTAGTTGCAGCTTCGTCCATCTCTGGCTGAGTCTGTCTTGCAGGCTTGAATTGATACGCTCCACCCGACCGATCGACCAATAGCCAGTTCCGAGCAGCAGGGTGATCAGCAGGGCGAATGACATTCCCAGCTTGATTGCGGGCTGGTGGCCGTCTTTGAAAATCAGCCCATGCAGTCGCTCGCGTAAGCTCTCCCGGCCCGCATCAGATCGACAGAGGTCGCTCGCCACTATCTCTTCCGCTTGCTGGGCTTGGTCGCCTTGCGATTCTCTCGGTTGTTCCATGACCTCGGCTTCCGGCCTCATCCGCATCTCCCCCCCTCACGATCTGATTCACGCATCCGGCAAGCCCGTTCTCCTTGAGGGTAAGGCCCCGGACACCGATTACGGCATTAATTTCCTCTCAGGATAGGGGGGCAAGTGATAAGGAGTAGCTTTGGGGAACTCCTCCGCCTTTGGGAATACCCCATACTCGGCCAACTACAGCCCCATCAACGAGATACGGTGGTAGAGATGACTCCGGACCAGGAGCTGTGTGCTGGTTCGGTAATGCATCGATCCGAGAGGGCCGCTCAGATTCTTAGTCCAGCTCAAAGGGAAGGGCGAGATCCAGCTGGTCCGACGCACCAGGTGGCGCAAACACCACTTACGCTGATTGTCATCGAGTCATCGGTTTGGTGAGACGTGTGCTGAGATCGCGCTGGTGAGCTCGCTGCTTACGGTGCTGAACGCCGTGGAGATTCCGGTTGCGGCCGTGTGGATGCTTGCAACAGCGCCCAGCGCTATCAGTGCCGCCAGCAGAGCGTACTCAACAAGGTCTTGGCCAGAATCGTGCTGGAGGAGTTTTTTCAACAAGATCAGACGGTTCATTGCCCTTTGTCTGCAGGCCTGCGCGAAGCATTGATAACAATCCAGAATCAGGCATCTGGTTTATCGGCCGAGCCTGTCACTTCTTTATGATCCGTGTACCGACGAATCAACTTTGCTACGCCGATAACGGGTCTGTGCACACCCGACCAACTGGCGCCTCCGGCTGTTCTTCGGAGCCGGGATTCTAAGCACGGAGGCAGACGGACAGCAGGGTTGGTATTGATCAGACGGGGTGGAGCCGGGAAAACATGGCGATCTGTTCTGGAACTTGGCGAAATCTCGTTGACCCGCAGAGTTGGCGCTGCTACGGTAGAAGGCTTTCACGTTGAATCAATAACACGGGGCGAGCCTGCAGTACACCTTCCCACTGACCCATGTCCGACGACGCGACCAAGTCGTTAAAGCGCCTGCTCGATCCGATGGAGCGGCTCTCGGAGGTTCTCTTCGGGCTGATCATGGTGCTGACCTTTACCTGCTCGTTCAGCGTCGTGGGGGCTGGCCGTAGCGAAGTTCGCAAGATGCTGATCGCTGCACTCGGCTGCAATCTGGCCTGGGGAATCATTGATGCTGTCTTCTACCTGATGTCCTGCCTCAACGAGCAAGAGCGCGGTTTGGTTATGCTGCGCGCCCTGCGCAAAACCAACGACCCTCTCGAGTCCCGTCGCATTATTGCCAGCGCCGTGCCGCCGCTGTTAGCGTCCGTCCTGCAGGAGGCCCAATTCGAGGCGATGAGAGAGAGACTGAAGCAACTCCCGGGGCCTCCTGCGCATGCCCGGCTCGCGAAGGACGACTATCTGGCCGCTGTCGGTGTACTGCTGCTGGTCTTTTTGTCTACTTTTCCGGTGGCCATTCCATTCATTTTCATCCAGCAACCTCGGCTGGCTCTGCGCATTTCTAACGCCGTTGCGATCGCTATGCTTTTTGCGGCTGGATATGCGTACGGTTACCGCTCCGGATTCAGGCCATCGACAGTGGGGCTGGCAATCGTCGTCATCGGCCTGGCGATGGTCGCGATCACGATCGTACTTGGGGGATGAGAGCCACGCGATCACTTATCGTCTTAGCCGCTATGGCTATGCTTCTCGGTGGACGAGCCTTGGGCCAGGAAACGGCGCCCGCCACGGCAACCAAGGCACCCAATGTCACCAAGAACCCCTGGACCTTTGACCTTACGACTGACGGCTATATCGTTCCCGACGCCACCGGTTACGTGCAGCCCGTGCTTACGGCGGACCACAATTGGCTTCACCTCGAGGCGCGTTACAACTACGAGAATTTAAGGACGGGATCGTTATGGATCGGCTATAACTTCTCCGCCGGAAAGAAGCTGGTGTTGAATGTCACGCCGATGATCGGTGGGGTCTTCGGACGCACTACGGGAATCGCGCCTGGCTGCGAAGCCTCGCTCACCTATGAGAAGATCCAGCTGTCGATCTCGAATGAATACCTCATCGATACAACGCACAAGTCGGGAAGCTTTTACTACAGTTGGCCGGAATTTACGTACTCGCCCCTCGATTGGTTTCGGGTGGGTCTGGTGGCGCAACATACCAAGGCCTTCCACACTCCCCTCGAGGTACAGCGCGGCTTCCTCGTTGGCTTCTCCCACAAAAAGGTGGAATTTACGACCTACGTTTTTAATGCCGGCTTTACCGAGCCCACTGTGGTGCTTGAAGTTGGCATCCAGTTCTGAAGCTTTAGGGCGAGCGATCACAATAATCTGTAAGCAAGAACCGGAACGAAGGAGAATTTGTTTCTGCATCGCGTGCGCCCATGCTGACCCAAACTTTCAGTAAACGCCCGCGAGGCACCCTCGAGGGAGCAGTCCCCAGGCAGAAACCAGTATGCCCAGTCGAAAGACACAACACCCGACTGACTTGCCTGGGCTTGTTTGCACGCCAGACGGTTACATCCTCAATTTGCGTTTAAGTGTGACCGCCAGCCCAAAGACGCCCGACCCGAATAGCGCGATGCTACTGGGTTCGGGAGCTGGCGCGAACTCCCCGGAGGAGATCGGACCCATGGTGGAAGGCGCGTTCCCTGCGTACACGTTGTTGATCGGCGGATTGTTGCCCAGATAAACATTGAAATCCAAATCCGTGTACCCACCGCTAGTAAAACCCGGGATGTTGGTCTTGGTGATGTACAATCCGCCGCTGAAGCCAGGATCGTTTGACCCAGCAATGACATCTTCCAGAGTAATGGTGCCATCGAGAAAGCTTGAGCCAAAACCAAACAGAAAATTAATTGTTGCGCCGTTCATGTCGACCGGATAGACATCACCCGCTGGAGAGCCTAGCGATGGTGCTCCACCTGTTATCCACATTTCATAGGTTCCGGCGTTAGAGACTCCGCCACTCGACACGTAGTAGCCGAGTCCAGAAAGGCAATCCTGGGTAGTGCCGCATGTGCCGGTGAAGGACATGCCAACGCTGTTGAGGCCCGTGTTGGTAAACAAAACCTGACCTGGGCTACTCTGACCCAGGATTATCTCGGTCGTGGTGGCGCTGCTGATTCCTACCAGAACAACCGTGGACGCAAACACGAACAACATCCGCCACCTTCTGCCAGCCATATGTCTCCTTGCTTCCCTGTCGACTCTTTTTGCGAAGGCGACCCACTTTGACCAGGATTAGTCTGCTGACCCCGTAAAGGGAAACACCCCGCCGGGGCTTCGCGGATGCACGTGTCCAACCAAACGAAGGATATTCTCAAGTCGCAGAAACTAATGACCATAGGAAGAGCGGGGTGAACCCAAGCAACCGCGTGATCTGCAAAAGTCTGCAGCGTAATGGAAAAGGATCAGCGCGCCTCAGCTCACATACAGCTGTAGCAACCCCGTTTCCCTCGGGTAAGGCTGCGGGGTTCTCGTGCTCGATGGGCATTTCTTATCAGCTGATCAGCTCCCGGCACCGGAGCCTTACTATTGGTGGCCGCACACAATTGTTGTACAGAGATGCTCGTGACAAGGCGCCAGCGGCAACACCAACGTGTCTGGCGGGATGGCCCTATCGAGTAAGGTGGTTCTCAGAATAGCCAGCCCCCATGCTGTCTTTGCTTCCGATATATAATCCTCAACCGCAGTTCAAACCGAGAGGAGGATAACGCATGAAGAAGCTGCTGATAGCTGTGGTTTTTGGGTTCCTGCTCATGCCCATGCTGGCGATCGCACAGAATGCGTTCGATGGAACGTGGAAGATCGATCTAAACAAAGCTGAATTCCCCAAGAAACCTGATCAGTACCTGCTGCAAAACGGCGAATACGAGTGCAAAACCTGCGTTCCGCCGATCAAGGTCAAGGCCGATGGACAGGACCAGCCGGTCACAGGACATCCTTACTACAACAGTGTGGCGATTAAAGTCGTGAACGACCATGAGATCGAAGAAACCGACAAGAAAGATGGCAAGACCGTCGCAACCGCAACCATGACGGTGTCTCCCGACGGAAACACGCTGATGGTTTCCTTTAGTGACAGTAGCAACACCAGCGCCGAACCGGTCACCGGCAAGGGCGAAGCGACACGCGTGGCCAAGGGTCCTGCAGGAGCAAACGCCATCTCGGGCTCGTGGCGAACCACCAAGGTCGAAAACGTCTCCGACAACGGCCTCATGTGGACTTACAAGGTCGGTGGCGATGAGTTGACTATGACCACTCCCACAGGTCAGTCGTATACCGCGAAGCTGAATGGAGAGGATGCGGCGATGAAGGGGGACCCCGGTGTCACCAGCGTCTCGGTCAAGATGAAAGGCAAGGACACGCTGGAAGAGACTGACAAGCGCGACAGCAAAGTGATCAGTGTGACGAAAATGACGGTAGCGTCTGATGGCAAGACCATGAAGTTGTGGGTGGACGACAAGCTGCGTGGAACCAAGAGCGAGTTTGTCGCCACCAAACAGTAACTTGGTGTTTCTTGGACCGATCAGGGCGCGCGGACCGATCCCGATTCGCGCCAACCGCGCGCCCGATGTTCTCTTTGGTTACCCCGTGGACATACTCCTGACGTAAGTTTGGATCGCTCTACCTCATTGTCTCGAGGACGCGAATTAAGCACCCAGGGATTTGGAGGTAGAGCATTCTGAAAAAAGCCTCCATACTACGCATTTAAGGTGACTCGGAGGCCTGCGCCGTCGGGGAGATCTCAACTCGACGCTTCCTTGGTGGTACCTGCAAAAGGCTCTCGTTCACGACTCGGGCAACGAGCGCATTACCGGCAGAGTTGTAGTGGATGTCTCCGAAGATAAAGTACTTCAAGTACCAACAGCCCGGCTCTAACCCAGGGCACTGCTCCTTGGCGGCAAAGAAAGCCGGGAACAGGGAAATGAAGCGTTTGCACTTGCCTTCGCACCACTCGCGCCAGATGCGAACCTGTCTGGAGTCTGCACTGTCGTGAATGAGCTGTGCAGGATAGGGGTAGACCACAACGCTGATGGGAATACCCGCTAGCTCCTGCCAAAGCAGCGTCATCTTGACTTTTTCTTTGGCGATGCCGCCCTCCAGCCCGAGCGGCGCGTAGCCGGTTTCAAATGGCTGAGTTTCAGAAATCTGTCGATACGTCCACGCCGATTTCTCGTAGTCGAACTCATTGCCGTTATTTCCACGGTCAAGGTGATAGAAGCCAAACCTAACCAGGGCTCGTTCCAACAACTCGTAGAGGTAGTTAGTAAGCAGAAAGTGCTCACTGACAGCCATCCGCAACTTTGAGTACCAGGTCCGGTAAAAGTAGTGCCGTTCCGATATGGCTACTGCACCTGATGCACCCACATCCCGGTAGAAGGCAGCCTCGTCTTGCGCATCTGAGATGTCGATGAATACGATGACTTCATCGAACTCCACTCCCTCGCGCAGCGCTAGCCGCGCAGTATTGAGATAATTCGAAGGGGAGTAACCGCCTACCCCACCATTGAGAAAATCATACTGCGGAAACTTGGCCGCGATTTGCCCCACGAATCCATCGTCCCAGGCGACCATTCCTTCCGTGAAGGAATCGCCGAGGACGAGGATCCTGGGTTTCGCATCGTTCAGAGGTACCTCCCTGATCGTCTTGTCCCGGAAGCCCAGACTGTTGGTCATCAACGAGTATCTTTCTCCTCCCCAGGCGCGAATGCACGAGCAATCGGGTTTCAGGGCAAAAACCCGGATCGGGTCACGAACCGTGAAGCACCCCAACCCCTTCCCGGTTACCTTGGCAGCTGACCTGTGAACTGCCACAGTGTGAGCCCAGTCCAGAGCAAGAAACATTGCCAGACAAAAGAGAACGGAGCACAGAAGCAACAATACCTTTTGCCCAAGTTGCCGACCTCCATGCCTGGGCACCGGAGTCGCCTCCCTGCCCTGAGTCGGAACCAGAGTCACCTGGAGTTACCCTCCATTGTGGAGGTTGATAAGACTGTGGTTAACATCTTTATTGTTATGGGCCGATTCCCCGGCCCAAACGAACCAGCCGATTCTGTGTTGGCATCAGCTATTTCTCGCGTGAGATGTGAATGTCATCCCAGTAAATTGCTCCGGAACCCGGACCTCGGGTCAGATGCAGGCGGACAGCCCCCTCCCGACCCGCCTTGAAGGAGTGAGACAACTGCTTCCAGTCTGGTCCAGCACCAAGAAACGGCGAAGAGGTAACGACATCATCGCTAAGATCATAAACTGTGACCTGCGCCGTTGCAGTCGCACCAGCAGAGCCGGATACCCACGAGGAAACGGTGTAGGTCGCGCCCGGCTCCAGGGCGGTAACGTCCTGGTAGACACTGCCAACTCCGGTTTCCACCAGGCTATGCGTCCCGCTGTGAGCCCGGCTGGCATTCACGCTGGCATTGACTTCCCAGAGGGACGACCATGGTGACGCATCTCCATCCTCAAAGCCGGGATTGGCGATGGCATTCTCAAGCCGGGCTTCCGGAGTCATCAGCACTGGACTGAGGCCGAAATCCGTCTTGCTGGAGCACAGGATGGTGCGATCGAGATCATGGCACTTCCCCGGTCCTGTTGGACCTGCCGCAATTCGAGCTGCAAGTTCAGGAGTGACCACATAAGCGGAGTCCGCTGGCAGCGGATTCTCCGACAGCGCGGAGGCGGACTCGTGGCAGTGCCAGTCGCGAGCAACCTCAGTGTAACGGGCCGACTGATAGCTATTGATCCGCATTCTCTGTTTGACGGCCAGAAAGCCGAAGACCCGGTAGCTCTCAATTCCCAGTGGTGAGGCGCTGCCCCCGCATTGCCAGGCCGGGAGAACAATCAGGTTCCTGTGCAGTGATCCCAACTCGGACCAAATCGGCGATCTCAGCGGCGATGGATGGTCTTCCCTGATGGTCGTGCGCACCCAATGACGGAGTGACTGCGTGTCTGCGATTTGCAACAGCAGGGCACACGCAACAAGCAGGTTCGCCCACAGCGTCCGCAGAAATAGAAACGGCGCGGCCAGCACCACCACCAGAATCAAATAGTAAGGAGCCCAGAACAAGCGTCCGCTCGCCCGCAACGAGGCAAGATAAGACGACAGGTTTTCGCCTGGGTCCAGATCCACCAGAGTTCTGGAACCGATGGTCACCTTTGTCGAAAGCGCCAGCATGGTGAGCACCAGGCAGCATAGCAACAGCGGTACCAGCCAGCGCAGGTTCAGCACTGGCAGTTTGCGTTTTTGCGCAACCGCCATCACCATAACAATCAATAACAGAACAAGAACGCCCACTCCCAGGTAGTTGTAGCCCTCGTACTGACCGGCGGTCGCTCCAGGCAGCCGAGGAAGGACGATAGATTTCCAGCCACGAGGGTCCCACGGCGAAAGGAGATTCATGGAGAAAACGCGGTAGCCGCCTGTCGTATAACCCCGTCCACCTTCGATAACAAGGCCGAGTGAGTAAGCCACCGCAAAGCCCGCGGCACAAAACATGACCATCATTCCTATGGCACGCGACAGAGTCAGCTTTCGCTGCCAGAGCAAACTGGCGACGCCTGCAGTCAGCAATGCCACCACCTGGAAGGCGATGTACGGATTGATGCCAAGCGATACCACTGTCAGCCCGAGCCCGGCGATCACAAAGCGCTGGATTGCGCTGGGCGACTCTGCTTGCACCTGCAGGAATACCAGAAGAGCCGCCAGCAACAGCCAGTGGTTGCTCAGCGAATAGTGCCCCATGAATCTGTAATTCAGGGGCGGCGAAACCAGGAAAAATGCGCTGCACAACACCACTCCCGCGACATTCGCTCCCAGAAGCAGTCGAAAGATCCTGAACCCGAAGAAAAACTGCAACACACAGGATAGAAGCACCTCGAGGCCGAAGTATTGGCAAGGTTCCGGCAGCAATGACGATAGTGGCCTGAGCACCACCGCCAGCAGAGGATTCAGATCCAGCAGAGCGACCGATTCTCCCTCGGGATAACCCAGCCTGTCAGTGTAAGTTAACGGCCAATGAACGTGCGGGTCCTGTCGTAACAGCTCCCACCCGATGTAATGATAGGCGGGATCGAAGGTTACCCAGTCGACGTTACGGGGATTCAGCGGGCCCGCTCCTATCACGATCAGGGTGTACAGCAAGCCAGCTACGATTGCGAGTGCGAAATCGAACCAAAGCGAGTCAAGCCATGCCGACCGGGACTGGTAATTCACCGCATCGGCGGAAGCAGCTTGTGTTTTCGGCGAATCAGCGGCTGGAGGCGTCGTCTGGGTTCCCATGAAGCGCTGCTAGAGGAAAGAGAGTACCACAGGCGCACGCCCGGACTTCGTCCATCCGCCCAGCGGGATCGATTCCGCCGCCCCGCTCAGGCCGGGGGGCGATTCTTGCTCCAATGGTCAAAACGGATCTTCGCCGGCTTAAGGTATCTCCCCCTGTATTCAAGGGCGAACCAGGCTAGCCCTCACCATAAGCCCAATCTCATGGGTTACCTGTGTAACCGGAAATACTGATCTCTGGGCGCGCAACGTGCCCGCTGGATAGGGACCCCTACTCGGTGCTCAGCGTCGCGCCTCGCGATTCCGCCCCCTTGCAGAAAATCGGCAGGTAGGGACCCAAGAGGGCGCCGAGCCGCGCCCCGCCTTCCCTGGCGTGAGCCGAACACCAGTCGGTAGGGTTGATGGGCGGGGCAGCAGGGGTGCTCAGTTCTTCTGTCGTACGATTTGTCTCTGATTTTTCTGCTGGTACATCGCCCGGGCGGCGTGGCCAATGACGTCCTGCATGCTCTCACCTGCCTTCCATTCGGCCAATCCGATCGCTGCGCTGACGTTCACTTTGTAAGCACCGGCGGGGTGGGGGATGGAGTATTTGCCCAGGAACCAACGCTGCATACGTGCAATCATTGCCTTTACATCCTGCAGGTTGGAATCGAGAATGACGACGAACTCATCACCACCCCATCGGCCGACATTGTCCGTTGCGCGCAACGAGGTGCGGAGTTCGGCCGCAAACTGCTTCAGCAGGTGATCGCCGGCGAGGTGACCGAACTGCTCGTTCACAGCTTTGAAGTGGTCCAGATCCAGCATGACGACACAGAAGGGCCACTGCCGGGTGATGCGGTACTCCATCATGGCCTCGACCAGGCGGCGGTTGTACAGACCGGTCAGAGGGTCGCGCGAGGCCAACCGCTCGGCCTCTTCCAGAAGCGACTGATAGGTAGACACTTTGGCTTTGAGTTGCAACACCGATTCCTCGCCCTCCTGTGCCATCTTCGCCACGCAGCTCTTCAGTTCGGCGGCGCTTCGCAGCAGCGAGGTAGGTATCTGTGTCACGTCTTCGAGGCTGGCGATGGCTTGCAGGTGTGCGCTGAGATCGCTGAAGCGCGTGGAGTAGCGCTGATCGCGCTCGGCCACGCCCTCGGCAGTGCGCGCCATCACGATCAACATGTCGTTCACTTCGTTGCTCTTTTGTTTGAGGTATTCGGAGCTTAGTTGGCCCCACTTCTGCAGCTCTTTTTCTGCCGATCTGCCGGTTTGCTTGATCTCTGCGGGCGTGATCTCATCGGTAAGCCGGTCAGCAAGGCTATCAAGCTCCATCTTCAGCCCTGCACTCACTGCGGGACAAGCCTGCGTACCATAGGCTCCAATCGCTTTCAGGACCGCGCGAAACGCTTCCAGCAGAAGAGAAAGCCGCCGGTCCGCCTCTTGGTCCACCAGGTGACTTTTTAGCGGGATCATAAAAGGAATGACACGCCCAGATTGCGAGTCACGGCACTAGAAAATGTGCATGCCGCGCCCAGCGATCGATCTTCCCGTGGAATCTTGCCGCAATTGGAAGATCGGCAGTTCCAATGAAAATCCTTAGACTCTACGAAAGCTGACAGGAGTAGTAGCCGCAGCGACTATAGCAGCCCGGAATCGGCTCGATTGGCAGACAGCGATTGCCTCGTCGAAGCTGAAAAAAGCCGGAGCTGGTTGGCTCCGGCCCGCGAAGGTAAACAGCAGGGAGTTAAAGCTTCATCTTGCGACGGAAGGCGCTGAAAACTCCAACCAGCCCAGTCCCAAACAACAGCAGGGAGCCTGGCTCCGGCGTGGTGCCGCTGGGACCTCCAAGAATATCGAACGCGCCTTGCGGCTGCGTGCCGTTGCTGGTCCAGGTTTTGCCCCCGTCTTCCGAGTACAAATCAAGTCCCATCGCGCTGTTGCTGAAGTTCCATGCGTCAAAAGTGTCGTCACTGCTGCTTGTTGGACCAATTACCATCCAGTAATTAGTACCGGCGGTAAGGGTGAGTCCGGAAATGCCTGTGATTGAGACCAGGCCGCAGCAGTCACCGAACTCGGTGGTGCTAGATAGGTTGGTGAACGAAGCCAGAACTGACCCTGGCAAGCCACTATTGTTGGAATCAATGTCCACGTAGAACGAGTTTCCGAAACCGGCCACAAACCCGATAGCGACGTCAATCTCGGTGACGCTGCCACTTGTTGTGACCTGGAACTCGTTCGCAGCAGTAAAGCTGGTGCCGATGCTGCCCGTACCGCTGACCGTCCAGCCAGTACAGCAATTGTAAACGTCGGTCCCTGTTCCTAAGTTGCTGTACAACGTGCCCGCTGTCGCCGGCAGACTGCACAGAGCCAGAGCCAGCAAGCAGAGAGACCATCTTGGTTTTCTGTTCAAATTGCTACCTCCGTGGGTTGAGAGCCCTGATTCGCGAACGTGGGACTTCTGATTCGAACCCTTTGCCTTCAACAAAGGACCCGACTGACCATGAGCAAGTCGCGACTTGAGGATCGCTGCTTGCCCAGTTCTCCCAAACCACTGCGAAGTGGTGCGCAACACACACTGGGAGACCTGCACCCGCGAATATTGCAATTTTGTTTCCGCTGTAAATTATTGAAATATATCGGGCAACAAATTCTTCGAGCGCAACAGCTTGCAGCATAGTTCCTGATTTTTTCTCCGATGAGTCCCTTAAGACCGATGGCTTGCGCACCGAAAACCGGGAAACGCACAGCATGAGCTCCGGTCCCATAGCGCTGATCCCGTTCGGCAGCGGATCACAAGGACGACTGGGGGCATACTCCGCTCAACCTGACCGGCGAGCGCTCCAACCGTGTTCAGCCAGGCAGAAGTCTGGCGTTGGGTGACTCCTTGGTTAGGGCGGCTGGAGACAATCCGGGGCCAGCTGCCCGAAGGTGTCCTTCGCGGGATTAGAGCTCCAGCAAGTGTCCCCTGCCGTAGTGACAACGGCGATATCCGGCGGTGGCCTCCTGCGTTGTTGCGGGATCCGCTCCGCGGGCTCTCACAAAGTGGAAGTGAACAAGAAGCTTTCCTTGAGGAAGGTGTTTGGATTGGCGGGGGCCATCCTACCCTTCTTGAGGGCATCGGCGCTTGCTGCCCTTTTGCTTCTCCGGGGGTGCTAGAGAATCCCGCGCAGGGAAGCATGCCCGCATGCTGCAAAACACTGAATTTGGCGGCTTCATCTCTTCTTGCGCGTTATTCCGACCTTAAGTCAACAAATGTCGCCTCACACGCACAGTACGCTTGCGGAACTTCCGGCTCGCGGTTGCCGTATCTTGAATTGAGAACAGCAGCAGCGAGCCAACTGGGCGCGATGCAGAAGGAGCGCGTTATGGATGGAAACATTGTGGGTTTGGTGGCAGTAATTATGGTTTTCGGTATTCCCATTGCCGCGATGTACACCTATTATCGGGTGCGCAAACTACGCACTGAAGAGCGTCTTGCGGCCATTGCGCGCGGGGTTAGCGTTCCCATGGAGCCTGAACTTTCTCAAGCTGCACGCACGCGCCGTTCCGGCATATTGCTGGTGAGTGTTGCGTTGGGCTATACCATATCCTTCGCGCTCATCGCCCGGGCGGAGCCCGATGCCTGGATCGCAGCCGCCTTCGGAGTTATCCCGTTTGCCGTTGGACTTGGTTGTTTTCTGGATTCAGCCCTGGTGCGCCGTGACCTGCGCGCCAGTTAGGTTGCTCGCATTCGCCTCCACCTAGCTGCTCATGGGAGCACTCTGGGACATAGGCGTCAGCATGGGTAGTCGGGCTGCGCCGTACAGACCAGCGTCGCTGCCCAACAGAGCAATCGTTACCACCGTGTGTTTCTGCCCCGGCTTAACAGCGGCCGGGGCGGTGGTGGAATAGATGAAAGAGCGAACCTTCATCTCCGCAAACATCGTGGGCGCAAAGGCATCCCACGCGCTGGCTACACCCCCGCCAATCACGTACATGGGCAGATTCAGCGCGTTCACCATTCCTCCGATGCCGATGGCCAGCGCTCGACCGACCTGTTGGTAGATCCGCTGCGCCGACACATGCCCCTGAATGGCAAGCTGGTAGATCCCGCGCGACGTGAATTCGACATTCCCGCGCGCTCCTGCGGCCAAATCCTGGGCGTCGCCACGGTCAATGGCCTCCTGTGCCATGCGTACGATGGCAGTCGCTGAAGCATACTGTTCGAGGCAGCCGCGGTTGCCGCAGCCACAGGGATGCCCTTCCGGCTCAACATTCATGTGTCCAAGCTCGCCGGCCATGCCGTTCATGCCGTGCCACAGCCGTCCATTCAACACCACGCCGCCTCCGACGCCGGTGCCGAGCGTGTACATGGCCATGTGGTCGATATTACGGCCCGCCCCCAGCCACTTCTCGCCCATCGCCGCCGAGTTGGCATCATTCTCGAGAATCACCGTTGTCCCGAGTTTCTGCTCAATCTGTTCACGGACAGGAAAATTTATCCAATCAGGAAGATTCGGCGAGCGCACCACCGTACCCGTGTCCATGTCGATGAATCCCGGCACACCTATACCAATGCCAGCCAGTTGAGCCGAGTCACGGTACTTGACCTTCAGTGACTGGATAGCGTTACACATCTCGTCTATGACAAAATCGCGGCCACGCAGGACTTCCGTTCCGGTCGTCAGCTTATCCAGCAGTTTGCCATCGCTATCCACTGCGGCGATGCGAAGGTTGGTTCCCCCGAGATCAACTCCGATCGAATAGATGCCCATGAAGACCCCTGCCCGGTTCTGGATTTTTTCACTTCTGGCAATGCGGACAATAGTGACTGCTGCGTCCTGCGATGATAACCCGTTTTATGGCGGCGCCGCACATCAAGCACTCCTCACCCTCGCGCCCATACACCCGGTGCTGGAACTGGAAGAACCCTTTGCGCCCTTCCGCATCAACGTAGTCGCTGACCGAAGAACCACCCAGCTCGATGGCTTCATGCAAGACCTGCTGCACAGCGGCATGTAGGTTGCGCAACTCCACAGCAGTGATCGATGCCGCCCGCCTGCGCGGCCTAATTCCGGCACGGAACAGCGACTCGTCAGCATAAATGTTTCCCACGCCGCTTAACAGCTTCTGGTTCAGCAGTGCGCTCTTGATGGGGGTCTTACGACGGCGGAAAAGCGTAAGGAAGTGCCCGATTTCCGAATCCAGAGGTTCGTCACCCGGAGCAGAGAAACCCGGGCTGCTCTTGGATTCCATTCGAACTACCGCCAGTCGGCCAAAGCGTCGGGGATCAACGAAGCGCAGGTCCCGTCCGGAGGCCAGCTTTAGAATGGCGTGGGTATGCCGCGCGATCTCCGTTTCAGGAGACGCGATCAGCAGCCGGCCGGTCATGCCAAGATGTACGATCCACTGTCCGCGCACGCCATGAGATCTGCGTCCATTGCGCCCTCGGCGCTCGAGATCGAAGACGATGTGCTTGCCCGCTCGTCGAACACCCGCGATGCGACTGTGTTCCAGAACTAACGCTATTTCCTTGGCCGACGATTTCAGAGGCTCAGGTTTCCCGCTCAGCCAGACCGATTCGACCATGTCGCCTGCGACGCGCTGGTTAAGACCGCGAGCGATGGTTTCGACTTCGGGCAGTTCAGGCATTTCATCAAGTTTACGGCAGTAGGGCGCTTGCCCATGGAAACGAAGTCCGGATTGCGCCGCCGGGAGTTGAACCTGTAAAATCCATTGTTACACGGCCAGTCTCACGAAAACCTCCCCGAATCTTGGTCTTGCTTCCTGGATGAAAGGCGAGTTGTGTGCGAAGGGCGCGGTGGCCTGCGTGCTCGTGCTGGCGATCGCGGATGGAGCGGCAAGTTGAAAATGGCAAAGACAGCGGTCATCGTCGGCGCGCAGTGGGGCGACGAAGGCAAAGGCAAGATCGTTGACGTTCTCTCCGAACGGTTCAACGTGGTGGCGCGCTATTCCGGCGGTCACAATGCGGGACACACGGTTACCATCCAGGGCAAGAAGTTTATCCTTCAGCTCATTCCGTGCGGCGTATTGCGCGATGGCTGCCGCGGGGTGATAGGCAACGGTGTTGTGCTGGACCCTTTTGCCTTTGTCAAGGAAGTAGAGGCGCTACGCGCGACCGGGGTGCGGGTTGACGGGAACCTGTTCGTCAGCAACCGCGCCCACGTGATTCTTCCCTACCATCGCCTGATCGAGCTGGCCTCGGAAAACGCGCCCGGACGAGTGAAGATTGGTACGACCTCGCGTGGCATCGGACCCACCTACGAAGACAAAATGGCGCGCAGCGGATTGCGCGTGCAGGATTTGCTCGACAAGACGCTGCTGCGCAAGCACATCGAGAATGCCTGCCGCGAAAAGAACACCATCGCGCATGCCCTGTTCAACAGCGAACCTCTGGATCCCGACAAGATGTATGCCGACTATGCCGAGATCGCCAACCGTGTGGCTCCGTTCGTCACCGACACGGCCTTGCTGCTGAACCGGGCAATCGGCAGCGGTGAATCGGTGATGTTCGAGGGTGCCCAGGGAACAATGCTCGATATTGATCATGGGACCTACCCCTTCGTTACCTCCTCCAGTGCGACCTCCGGGGGAGCCGTTACCGGAACCGGCGTACCGCCAACCTCGATCAGCATGGTGGTCGGTGTGACCAAGGCATATTGCACCCGCGTAGGCGGTGGTCCTTTTCCCACCGAGCTGAAGGAGGAAATCGGCGAAGCGTTGCGTAAGAAAGGCAACGAGTTTGGGGCGGTGACCGGACGTCCACGCCGCACCGGTTGGCTTGATCTGCCGCTGCTTCGCTACTCAAACATGATCAATGGCACCGGCTGGCTGGTGGTCACCAAGCTCGACGTTTTGGACGAGCAGGCTGAGATTCCGGTTTGTGTAAGCTACAAGGTTGACGGCGAGCAGACCCAGTCAATTCCTGCCCAGGCGTCCGGTTACGAGAAGATCGAACCAGTTTATGCGAAGCTGCCGGGCTGGCAGACAAACACCTTTGGCATCGACAAATACGATGCTCTGCCGGAAAAGGCCAAGCGTTATCTGGCGTTCATAGAGCAGCAATCCGGAGCCAGGGTTGCTATCGTCTCCACCGGACCGGACCGCGAGCAGACGATATTTGTTCCCCAGTTCATAGAGACTCTGGATGCATTGAGCGGTACCCATAAGAGTTAGATGGGAGCGGAGGGCAGCATGGTAGTGCTGGCAGTGACCTGGATGGCGAAGCCCGGGCGGGAAAGCGAAGTGGCCGAGCTCTTCCGCAAGCTACAAGTGGCCTCACGGCAAGAAGCGGGCTGCCTGATATATATAGTCCATCGCCATCAGACGGATGCACAGCGTTTCTTTATCTACGAGCAGTATCGCGACCAGGCTGCTCTCGAAGCGCATCGCAACTCGCCCCACTTCCAGGACTACGTGATCAAGGCGCTGACGCAGGTAGCGGAGCGCCGGGAAGGTGAACTGTATTCACCGCTGGCCAACGAATGATTACTCAGTCCACCAGCTGTGCTGGGACAAAGCTTGTTCCCCTCAGTTCCTCACGCAAGATGTCGAACAACGCTGCCAGTACAGACGCGACCACCGGTCCCAGAAACAATCCCAGGAAACCGAAGGCCTCAACGCCGCCGAAGATAAAGAACAATAAAACCAGGGGATGCAGTTCCACCCGGCCACCCACCACCCAGGGCCGGATCACATTATCAATGCTGCCGACTACCACGACACCCCAAAGAAGCAGAAATACACCTTTCCAGACGGATGCGGTTAACAGCAAATAGATCCCCACCGGCACCCACACTAGTGCTGAACCTACGACTGGAATGATGGATGCGAAGCCGGCAGCCAGCCCCAGCAAGAGCGAAGAGTCCATGCCGACGATGCGCATGGCAACCCCGGTCAGCACGCCCTGTGCGACG